>NZ_JBFUGY010000023.1:0-128535 GCF_056402655.1 Bradyrhizobium sp. P3_C3
GATTGTAGACCGGCCGCCAGGCGTCGAAGGCGCGCTGGACTTCCGGCAGAGTGCGGAAGCGGCGCATTGCAAACACCTCGGCCTTCAGGGTGCGATGGAAGCGTTCGTTCTTGCCGCGGGCCTGTGGGTGGCATGGCCTGGCGTGCACCACCCTGACGCCAAGCTTGAGCAGCCACACCTTCAGTCCGGTCCAACGAATGCCGGACGTATCGCCCCAGGGTGAGCCATTGTCGGTGTAGAACGCCTCCGGCAGGCCATAGCAGCGGAACGTCGTCGACAGGTGATTCTGCACGGTGAGGCGCTGCTCGTCGGCACATGCCTTCAGGCACAGCACGTAGCGCGAGTGATCGTCGACGATCGTTAGCGGATGGCACCGCGTCCCATTGGCGAGCGGCAGGTGACCCTTGAAGTCCATCTGCCACAGCAGGTTGGGAGCTTCCTTCTCGAACCGGTGGCCCGGATTGGGCAGTGCATTCTCACTCGGTTTGATCCGGCCGTTCCGACACAGGATTTGGTGCACCGTTGATGGCACAGGCACCGTCTGCCCGCCCCGCTTCAGGCAATGGGCAATCTTCCGTGCTCCCCAAGCCGGATGCTTGTCGCGTACAGCCAGGACTTCTGCCTCGACCGCAGCCTCACTCCGCTTGGGCATCGCATGCGGGCGCCGGGAACAGTCGGCCAGCTCCCGATCGCCGGCCTGCCAGCGCGCCAGCCACTTGTAGCCGACGTCAGGACTGATGTTGAACCGACGGCACAGTTCGCGCCGGTTGGCGCCCTCCTGCAAAGCCAGCCGCACAAACTCGTGGCGCTGATCCATCACTGACACCTCGCTCCAAGGCATGGACGGCCTCCCGAATCGGACCAATCCAGCCAATGTTGATGTGTCAGCTATGTCTCCGAACACCCGTCAGTGATCTGTCCGGGCTAAACACTTCGCGGGGCATGACAGCGTACCGGGTAGAGGCTCCTCGCAATGACGGCGAGAGAGCAGAGCTCCCCCACTCACTTCTTCGCGTAAATATCCTTGTACGTATCGCGCAGCACGTTCTTCTGCACTTTGCCCATGGTGTTGCGCGGCAATTCGTCGACGACGAACACCCGCTTGGGCATCTTGAACTTTGCCAGCCTTCCATCGAGTGCCTTCAGCACCGCGGCTTCGGTGACGTCGGCGCCCTTGTTGCAGACCAGAACCGCCGTGACGCCCTCGCCGAAATCGGCATGCGGCACGCCGATCACGGCGGATTCGACCACGCCCGGCATGGCGTCGAGCTCACTCTCGATTTCCTTGGGGTAGACGTTGAAGCCGCCGGAGATCACGAGATCCTTGCCGCGGCCGAGAATGTGGACGTAGCCCTTGTCGTCGATCTTGCCGAGGTCGCCGGTGATGAAGAAGCCGTCGGGCCGGAATTCCGACTTGGTCTTCTCCGGCATGCGCCAATAGCCCTTGAAGACGTTCGGGCCCTTCACCTCGATCATGCCGATCTCGTCGCGCGGCAGCTCCTTGCCGGTCTCGGGCTCGGTCACGCGCACGGAGACGCCGGGGAGGGGAAAGCCGACCGCGCCGGGCACGCGCTCGCCGTCATACGGGTTCGACGTGTTCATGTTGGTCTCGGTCATGCCGTAGCGCTCGAGCACCGCATGGCCCGTGCGCGCCGACCATTCGCGATGGGTTTCGGCGAGCAGCGGCGCCGAGCCCGAGATGAACAGCCGCATGTGCTTTGTGGTCTCGCGCGACAGCGCGGAGTTCTGGAGCAGCCGCGTGTAGAAGGTCGGCACGCCCATCAGCACCGTGGCGCGCGCCATCAGCTTGATGATCAGGTCAGGGTCGAGCTTCGGCAGGAAGATCATCGACGCCCGCGAAAACAGGGTCACGTTGGTCGCCACGAACAGGCCGTGCGTGTGGTAGATCGGCAGCGCGTGGATCAGCACGTCCTTGTCGGTGAAGCGCCAGTAGCCGACCAGGCTCAGCGAGTTCGACGCGAGATTGTCGTGCGTCAGCATCGCGCCCTTGGAGCGGCCGGTGGTGCCTGACGTGTAGAGGATCGCGGCGAGATCATCGTTTGCCCGCGAGACGGTTACGAATTCGCTGCTGGCCTTGTCGGCGGCTTCCGTCAGCGAGCCCTTGCCGTCAGGCCCGAGCGTCTCGACCCTGGCCTTCACCTTGGCGGCGATCGGGGCGAGCCCTTCCGCCTTGGAGGGATCGCAGACCACCAGCGACGGCTCGGCATCGCCGATGAAGTAATCGAGCTCGTTCAGCGTATAGGCCGTGTTCAGCGGCAAATAGACCGCGCCGGCCCGCACCGTGGCGAGATACAGCACGATATTGGCGACCGATTTCTCCACCTGCACCGCGACGCGGTCGCCGGGCTTCACGCCGCGCGCGACCAGCACGTTCGCCATCTGCCCGGCCCGCGCGATCAGATCGCCATAGCTGATATGGGCGCCGTCCTGCGTCTCGACCGCGAGGCGTTTGGGATCGTCCAGACCGTCGAACAGGCGGGAAAACAGGTTGGCGTTGGCAGCTTGGTTCATGCAAGATTTCCTCGACCGCAAGGCAACAAGGCCGGTCAAAACCGAGGGCTGGATTAGCAAAAACCGCCCCAATGAAGCAACGGAGACAGTTTGCATGACCAAAAACGGGAAACGCGTGGCCTGGGTAACGGGCGGCGGCAGCGGCATCGGGGAGGCCGGCGCCGAGGCGCTCGCGGCCGACGGCTGGATAGTCGTGGTCTCGGGCCGCCGCAAGGACGCCCTGGATACCGTGGTTGCCAGGATTGCCAAGGCAGGCGGGGCGGCCGAGGCCATTACGCTGGATGTGTCCAACGCCGCCGAAGCCCAGAAGGCGGCTGATCAAATCGTCGCAAAGCACGGCCGCATCGACCTGCTCGTGAACAATGCCGGTATCAATGTCCCCAAGCGGAGCTGGAAGGACATGGAACTGGAGGGCTGGGACAAGCTTGTCCAGGTCAATCTCAACGGCGTGCTGTATTGCATGCGCGCGGTGTTGCCGACGATGCGCAAGCAGCAGGATGGCTCGATCATCAACGTCTCGTCCTGGGCCGGCCGCCACGTCTCGAAGATGCCGGGCCCGGCCTACACCACCACCAAGCATGCGGTGCTGGCGCTGACTCATTCCTTCAACATGGACGAGTGCGTCAATGGCTTGCGCGCCTGCTGCCTGATGCCGGGCGAGGTGGCTACTCCCATCCTGAAGCTGCGCCCGGTGGTGCCGAGCGAGGCGGAGCAGGCCAAGATGCTGCAATCGGAAGATCTGGGCCGCACCATCGCGTTCATCGCATCGATGCCGCCGCGCGTCTGCATCAACGAGCTCCTGATCAGCCCGACGCATAATCGCGGATTCATTCAGACGCCGAACAACAGGGATTGAGCCTTGTAGGGTGGGCAAAGCGAAGCGTGCCCACCATACCTATCCTCAATCGCGGAGAGATGGTGGGCACGGCGCATGCGCGCCTTTGCCCACCCTACGGCTCCTGAGATGTGTGGCGCGCTCGCTCACACACGAACGTACCCCCGCTTAGTTTCACGCATCACGATAAATTATTTCCCGAAACCCCATCGCGAACCCTCCCGTAGTTCGGTCCAACGACGGCACTGCTGCTTCACGCCAAAAGGTCGCAGGCGCCGTTGTTGCCCAACTCAAGCACCGGCAATTGCCGGTCACAATTCAATCGGGAGATTCTCCATGTCGAAGCGTATTGCCTATCTCGCTGCCGCCGCCTTCAGCGCCCTGGCCATCACCGCGACCGTCGTCGCGCCTGTTCGCGCCGAGGAGAAGACCGTCATGGTCGGTGGCGCCGCGATGTTCCCGTCCAAGAACATCGTCCAGAACGCCGTCAACTCCAAGGATCACACCACGCTGGTCGCGGCGGTGAAGGCGGCCGGCCTGGTGCCGACGCTGGAAAGCAAGGGCCCGTTCACGGTGTTCGCGCCCACCAACGCCGCCTTCGGCAAACTGCCGGCCGGCACCGTCGACAATCTGGTCAAGCCCGAGAACAAGGCGACCTTGACCAAGATCCTCACCTACCATGTCGTGCCCGGCAAGCTCGAGGCCTCCGACCTCACCGACGGCAAGAAGATGAAGACCGCCGAAGGCGAGGAGCTGACGGTGAAGAAGCAGGACGGCAAGGTCTGGATCGTCGATGCCAAGGGCGGCACCTCGATGGTGACGATCTCCAACGTCAACCAGTCGAACGGCGTGATCCATGTGGTCGATACCGTGCTGATGCCGGCGACGTAACACCGCCCACCCCTGTTTCATCCCCCGAACAGGATGCTTTGAGACGGCGAGCCGGGGGCACCCGGCTCGCTTTATTGTGACCAAGGTCGCCCGCAGACTCGATTCGCCGTCGTGCGGGGGCGTAACGAAAGCGGAAGTATCGGCGTATATTCGGTGTCAGACGACCTTCAGGACGGAACCATCATGTCGAGCCTCACAGTCAGCGACGAGCAGGTCAGCGCCACCCCCGCCAAAGTGATCCAGCCGGCCTGGGTCCGTGTCATGCACTGGACCAACGCGGTCGCCATGATCCTGATGATCCTGTCGGGCTGGCAGATCTACAACGCCTCGCCGCTGTTCGGCTTCAGTTTTCCGCGCGAGTATACGCTTGGCGGCTGGCTCGGCGGCGGCCTGCTCTGGCACTTTGCGGCGATGTGGCTGCTGATGGTCAACGGCCTCGCCTATCTCGTCACCGGCTTCGCCACCGGCCGCTTCCGCAAGAAGCTGCTGCCGATCACGCCATCCGGCGTGCTCCACGACGTCAGGGCTGCGCTGACCTTCAAGCTCGGCCATGACGATCTCACCGTCTACAATTACGTGCAGCGCCTGCTCTATGCCGGCATCATCGTGGTCGGCGTGCTGATCGTGCTGTCGGGCCTGTCGATGTGGAAGCCGGTGCAGCTCTATTATCTCGTGATGCTGTTCGGTGACTATCCGACCGCGCGCTACGTGCACTTCTTCTGCATGGCCGCGATCTGCGCCTTCCTCGTCATTCACGTCTTGCTCGCGCTGCTGGTGCCGAAGAGCCTGCGCGCGATGATCATTGGTCGCTGAGAGCATGATCCGGAAAAGTGGGAACCGGTTTTCCGACAAGATCATGCTCAAGATAAATATGTGAGACCCGTTATGGCCAAGCGCTCATTCCTCATCCCCGGCGTCGACAAGCGGCTGCTGATCAAGGACTCCATCAAGTCCATGCCGGACTTCACCCGCCGCCGCTTCATCGCCGGCGGCGCCAGCCTCGGCGCGCTGACGCTGCTCACCGGCTGCGACGTCGTCGATTCCTCGTCGGCCGATACCCTGCTCGCGAAGGTCTCGAAGTTCAACGACGCCGTGCAGGCCTGGATGTTCAATCCCGACGCGCTGGCACCGACCTTCCCGGAAAGCGCGATCACAAAACCGTTCCCGTTCAACGCCTATTACGATCTCGACGATGCGCCCGATGTCGACGGCGCCGACTGGAAGCTCGAGGTGCGCGGCCTCGTCGACAACAAGAAGTCCTGGACCCTGGACGAGCTCTACAAGCTGCCGCAGGTCACACAGATCACCCGCCACATCTGCGTCGAGGGCTGGAGCGCGATCGGAAGCTGGACCGGCACGCCGCTCCGCGATTTCCTCAAGCTGATCGGCGCCGATACGCGTGCGAAATACGTCTGGTTCCAATGCGCCGACAAGGACGGCTACAACTCTCCCTTGGACATGCGCAGCGCGCTGCATCCGCAAACGCAGATGACGTTCAAATACGCGAACGAGATTTTGCCGCGCGCCTACGGCTTCCCGATGAAGATCCGCGTGCCGACGAAACTCGGATTCAAGAACCCAAAATACGTGGTCTCGATGGAAGTCACCAACGACTACAAGGGCGGCTATTGGGAAGACCAGGGGTACAATTCGTTCAGCGGGAGCTGACGCCAGCCCCGCTGCCGTAGGGTGGGCAAAGCGACTTGTCCGCCATAGCTCGAAGAGCGAAGGCGGAAGCGTGCCCACCGATGCTGTATCCGCGACAACGGTCATGGTGGGCACAGCGCTTTGCGCCTTTGCCCGCCCTACGGCACCGGTTCTTTGGCCGGCCCCACCTTGCGTTGGCACAACGCGGCCACCGCGCCAAGCGCCAGCAGCGCCGCCGACACATTCAATGCGTAACTCAGACTCCCCAGCGCATCCGTGATCGCGCCGACCACGATCGGGCCGAGCGTCTGGCCGACACCGAACGAGATCGTCATTGCCGCGATCGCGGTAGGCCACGCCTCCGGCGGGTAGTTGAAGCGGACGAAGGCCGTGGTCGAGCCGACCACGGCGAAGAAGGCGACGCCGAACACCACCGCCGAGACCGCGAGCCACGCCGGCGAATGCCCCAGCATCGGCAAGGCCGCGCCGAGCGCGTTGGTGCCGAGGATGATGGCGGTGGCAAGTCCACCGCGGTCGAGCGCCAGCACGCCGCGCCAGACCCAGGGCGTGACGAAGGCGCTGAGGCCGATCAGGCTCCAGAACGCGGCCTGCGCCGCAGCCCCGCCGCCGCCGTCGCGCACATACGCGATCATGAAGGTCATGTAGGCGATGTAGCCGGCGCCAAACAGGAAGTAGCCGGCGAGATAGATCAGCACGGGCAGAATCGCGAAGGCGGCGTGGCTGCCTTCCGAGAAGCGCACCCCACTCTCGATCCGGATCAGGAACAGCGGCACGGTCATCACGACGGACAGCAGCGTCAGCGCCCACCAGACCAGCCACCACGAGCCCGGCCCGAAATATTGCAGCGTGAACGGGGCGATCAGCCCCGAGGCGAGAATCCCGATGCCGGGCCCGGCATAGAACAGGCTGAGCAGGAAATTGGCCCGTTCCGGGCGCGACTGCGCGATACCGGCGGCCAGCGCGCCGCCGGCGACGAAGCCGGCCGCCGCCCCTAAGCCCAGCACGAGACGTGCGAGGCTCAGTGCAACGAAATTGCCGGTCAGCGCGCAGGTGGCGAGCGCGGCGACGCAGGCGAGGGTTCCGCCGCGGATCGCCGCCGACCAGCCGACGCGCTGGATCAGCCGGGACGCGACAAGCGCGCCCACGAGGTAGCCGACGGCATTGATGGTGTTCATGAAACCGGCGGCCGAGTAGGACCAGCCGAGGTCCTCCCGCATATCGGGCAGCACCAGCGCATAGGCAAAGCGGCCGATGCCGAGCCCGACCGTCGCCGCCAGCGACAGGGTCAGGATCAGCCGCGCAGGGTGTGCGTCGGGCGGGGGACGATCAGGGGCGCGCAAGGGATACTCCGGCGCGTGCAGTGTGGCAGGCCCTGCGGGCCTTGCACAGCCGCGAGGCGGCAATGGTGTCTTGCCAAGCGCGCAACGCCGCTCTAGCACTCCGGCCGAATTCGATCTCAGAGGAAACGACCATGGCGACCCACAAATTGCTGCTGCTCCCCGGCGACGGTATCGGCCCCGAGGTGATGGGCGAGGTGAAGCGGCTGATCGACTGGCTCAATTCGGCAGGGATCGCCAAATTCGAGACCGATACCGGCCTGGTCGGCGGCTCCGCCTATGACGCCCACAAGGTGTCGATCTCCGAGGGCGACATGGCCAAGGCGCTGGCCGCCGACGCCATCATCTTCGGCGCGGTCGGCGGCCCCAAGTGGGACGCGGTGCCCTACGAGGTGCGCCCCGAAGCCGGCCTGCTCCGCCTGCGCAAGGATCTCGCCCTGTTCGCCAACCTCCGTCCCGCCGTCTGCTATCCGGCGCTGGCCGATGCCTCCAGCCTGAAGCGCGAGGCGGTCGAGGGCCTCGACATCGTCATCGTGCGCGAGCTCACCGGCGGCGTCTATTTCGGCGAGCCCAAGACCATCACCGATCTCGGCAACGGCCAGAAGCGCGCCGTCGATACCCAGGTCTACGACACCTATGAGATCGAGCGTATCGGCCGCGTCGCCTTCGAGCTTGCGAGGAAGCGCAAGAACAAGGTGACGTCGATGGAGAAGCGCAACGTCATGAAGTCGGGCGTACTCTGGAATGAGGTCATGACGGCGGTCCACAAGCGCGAATATCCTGACGTGACGCTCGAGCACCAGCTCGCCGATTCTGGCGGCATGATGCTGGTGAAGGCGCCGAAGCAGTTCGACGTCATCGTCACCGACAACCTGTTCGGCGACATGCTGTCCGACATCGCGGCAATGCTGACCGGTTCGCTCGGTATGCTGCCCTCGGCCTCGCTCGGCGAAGTCGATGTGAAGAGCAAGAAGCGCAAGGCGCTGTACGAGCCCGTGCACGGTTCGGCGCCTGACATCGCAGGCCAAGGCCTCGCGAATCCCATCGCGATGATCTCGTCCTTTGGCATGGCGCTGCGCTATTCCTTCGACATGGGCGATCTCGCCGACAAGGTCGATGCCGCGATCGCCGCGGTGCTGGCGAGCGGCCTGCGCACCGCCGACATCAAGTCGGAAGGCACCACGGCCGCCTCGACCACGCAGATGGGCGAAGCGATCCTGAAGGAATTGCAGAAGCTGCACGCGTAGCCACAAACACCGCAATCGTAGGGTGGGCAAAGCGATAGCGTGCCCACCATTTCGATCGCGATTGCCGCGAGATGGTGGGCACGGCGCTTCGCGCCTTTGCCCACCCTACGGCTCTGCCGACGACCTCAGGGAAGCCAACTCATGGATGCCTCGCCCCGCCCCAAGATCGCGGAAACCATCATCCATGAAACGGTGCGCCAGCGCGAAGCGCAGATCGGGCGGCGCTGCGAAATCCTCGCCAACACCCGCATCGAATATGCCTCGCTCGGCGACTACTCCTATCTCGGCGAGAACTGCGAGGTCGCCGACGCGGTGATCGGGAAATTCACCGCCATCGCCAACTCGGTGCGGATCGGCGCGCCCAATCATCCGATGGGTCGTCCGTCCCAGCATCGCTTCACCTATTGCCCTGAGTATTACGAGGCGACCGCGAGCCGTGACCGCGACTTCTTCGCGGATCGCCGCAGTGACCGCGTCATCGTCGGCAACGATGTCTGGATCGGGCACGCCGCGATCCTGCTGCCGGGCGTGAGTGTCGGCGACGGCGCAGTGATTGCCGCGGGCGCGGTCGTCAGCCGCGATGTCGAGCCCTACACGATCGTCGGTGGCGTTCCCGCGCGTGCCATCCGCAAGCGCTTTGACGATTCGGTCGCCGCAAGCCTGCGCCGCATTGCCTGGTGGGATTGGCCGGACGAACTCATCTTCGAGCGCCTGGGCGATTTCCGCTCCGAGGCGATCGAAGAATTTTGCAGGCGCTACGACCCGGCAGCCAACGCCTGAAGCGGACGCATCTCTCACAAACAAAAATGGCCGGGCGTGAGCCCGGCCATTTTGATTCGGTCGATCATTCCGCTCAGTACAGCGGGAAATTCCGCGGATAGCCGCCGACGTCGGCCGGCGTGCTCAGCGGCTGGCGATCGATCGGGCGGTTGTTGTTCTCGCGGGCGAAGGTCGGATAGCCGATCGCCGGCGGGAAAGCGTAGTCGGAGAACTTGCGGTCGCCAGGATTGACCTCGGTGCCGCCGTCGAGCCAGGAGCGCTTGCTCACATAAAGGCGGGTGCGGCCCTGCTGATAGACCGCGTTGGGGCCGCTCGGACCGTAATAGGGCCGGCTGTTGTCGTAACGTTGCTTCTTGGTGTCTGCCGAGGCGGGTGTCGCGAGGGCTGAGGACATGGCAACCACGGCGCCGGCCGCAAGCCACATCGCCAGTTTGTTCGCGGCGGAGAAATTCGAGCTCATCACGTCCCCTTCAGGCGGCAAGCCGCCAATCGATTTCATCCCCATACTAGCCCGGTAAGGGTGGCCGCAACTAGGTCAATTGGGTCACACCAGCTCGGAATAATCGTGCGCGCTGGCAAAAGTTGCATCAATACCAGCCACTTGAGCTTGATGCCGGTTAGAGCGCCCCGCGCAATTGCGCGTTCGCCGCGCCCAGCAGCCAGTCCGACGAACCCTGGGGAGCGCAGGAGCGGCGCTTCAGCTCCGCATGGGCGAACAATTCCGCCAGCTTCGGCTCGTTGCCCGAGGTCAGGAGCGTCAGCCGGTTCAGCGTGCAGGCGATCGCCGCGCGCCGGGCGGGCAGGGTGTCGCCCTGGCAGGAGAAGCCGGAGATCTGGAGCGCCGGCTCCTCGCTGCGCTTGAGGTAGCCGAGGCACGCCCGCGCGGCCTCCGCCGTGCCGGTTTGCCGGAACAGGGCGACGGGACCGAATTTCGTGTCGATCAGGCCGGCCTGCTCGAGCGGCGTTGCGTCCCCCAGGCCCATGTGGACGGCCAGGTCCGCTGTCGCCGGGCGGGCCACGTCGAATTCGCCGCCTTCCCGGTAGATCTCGAGCTCCGCCACGGGCTTGTCCGCCTCGCCGGTCCAGCGCATCACGTCCCGGCGCCCGCCCTCGGGATGCCTGAGAATGACGTAAGAGGCTGTTTTTTCTGATGAATCGAGCCGACTGAGGGCGAACGCCGGTTGCGAGCGCTCGGCCACGCTCCACCCCGGCTTCTCGGCCGGCTCATCGTCACGCAGGCTGGGCAGCTGGTCGAGCGCGGCGAGGGCGAGGATGGCAAACAGGACCAGCGTCCCCACATAGGCGAACAGGCGCGCCAGCGTGCCGACGATTTCGTCGGCGAGGGCTGCGAGCGCCAGATGGATCTGGGTAGGGGTTGCGGCCGTGCTGGCCTCTGGCGACTGCATCCACGGCCTTCAGGCATGGTCCAACGTTGTCTTGAGGCCGGTTCTCGCATAGAAGCGCTGCTCTTCCTGTTTAAGCGTCAGCTTCAGGAACGGGCTTTTTCATCGGAGAGTGAACGATGGGTTACAAAGTCGCAGTCGTCGGCGCGACCGGCAATGTCGGACGGGAAATGCTCAACATCCTCGATGAGCGCAAATTCCCCGCGGACGAGGTCGTGGCCCTGGCATCACGCCGCAGCGTCGGCGTCGAGGTCTCCTATGGCGACCGCACCCTGAAGGTCAAAGCGCTCGAGCACTACGACTTCTCCGATGTCGATATCTGCCTGATGTCGGCGGGCGGCTCGGTGTCGAAGGAATGGTCGCCGAAGATCGGCGCCGCCGGCACCGTCGTGATCGACAACTCGTCCGCCTGGCGCATGGATCCGGACGTGCCGCTGATCGTGCCGGAAGTGAACGCGGACGCGACGGCCGGCTTCAAGAAGAAGAACATCATCGCCAACCCGAACTGCTCGACCGCGCAGCTCGTGGTCGCGCTGAAGCCGCTGCACGACAAGGCGACGATCAAGCGCGTCGTGGTCTCGACCTATCAATCGGTCTCGGGCGCCGGCAAGGATGCGATGGACGAATTGTTCTCGCAGACCAAGGCCGTCTACACCAACAGCGAGCTGATCGCGAAGAAATTCCCCAAGCGCATCGCCTTCAACGTCATCCCCCAGATCGACGTCTTCATGGAGGACGGCTACACCAAGGAAGAGTGGAAGATGATGGCGGAGACCAAGAAAATTCTTGATCCCAAGATCAAGCTCTCCGCGACCTGCGTGCGCGTGCCGGTGTTCGTCGGCCACTCCGAAGCCGTCAACATCGAGTTCGAGAATCCGATCACGGCGGACGAGGCACGCGACATCCTGCGCAAGGCGCCGGGCTGCCTCGTCATCGACAAGCAGGAGCCCGGTGGCTACGCCACGCCGTATGAAGCCGCCGGCGAGGACGCCACCTATATCAGCCGCATCCGCGAGGACGCGACGGTGGAGAACGGCCTCGTGCTGTGGTGCGTGTCCGACAATCTGCGCAAGGGCGCGGCGCTCAACGCCATCCAGATCGCGGAAGTCCTGATCAACCGCAAGCTGATCAGCGCGAAGAAGAAGGCGGCGTAACGCACGCTACCGTAGGGTGGGCAAAGGCGCGAAGCGCCATGCCCACCATCTCTCCCCGATTGCGATAGAAGTGGTGGGCACGGCGCGTTGCGCCTTTGCCCACCCTACGAATTCAAGCCGCGTTGCGCACGCTCTTGAATTCCTTCGCGACCTTGTCCAGCACGAACAGCGATCCCTCCGCCACGCCGAAATAGGCGCCGTGGGTCTGCATCTGGCCTGAGTCCACCGCCTTCTGCACGAACGGAAACGTCATCAGGTTTTCCAGGCTGCGGAACACCGCGGCCTTCTCGATGCGCTCGACGAACTGCGCCATGGTTTCGTGGTCGCGCTGCTCGACCACTTCGCCCGGCTTGATGAACATCTGCATCCATTTGCCGATGAAGTCGCCCGGCGTGAGCGGCTCGATCTTGTCGACGAAGGCGCGGATGCCGCCGCATTGCGCGTGCCCGAGCACGACGATGTGCTTCACCTTCAGCACCGTCACGGCATATTCCAGCGCCGCGGAGACGCCGTGCGCATTGCCGTCGGGCTGATACACCGGCACCAGATTGGCGATGTTGCGGACGACGAACAGTTCACCCGGGCCGACGTCGAAGATCACCTCGGGCGAGACGCGGCTGTCGCAGCAGCCGATCACCATCACTTCCGGGAACTGCCCCTTCACCGACAGCTCGCGATAGCGGCTCTGCTCGGTCGGCAGCCGCTGGGTGGCGAAGGCCTTGTAGCCTTCCAGCAAATGCTTCGGGAATGTGATCATGGCCTATGCCTAACCATAGACCAGAGGGGCGAACAAGCCTTTCGAATAGGCAGGCCAGATGCTATCGGCTTGGCTTGTTGTTTGAGCATGATCCTTTCGGAAAACCGCCGCACATTTTTCCGGGATCATGCTCCAGAATACACCCGAGGAAACTGGAAGGAATGCTCGCATGACCCGCCCGCGCCGCAGCCATCTGTTCATGCCCGGCTCCAACCCCCGCGCGCTGGAAAAGGCGCGAAATCTCGCCGCCGACGGCCTGATCCTCGATCTGGAAGATTCCGTCGCCCCCGACCTCAAGGGGGTGGCGCGTGACGGCATCGCCGCTGCGATCGCGGACAAGGGGTTCGGCAAGCGCGAGATTTTGATCCGGACCAACGGCCTCGACACGCCCTGGTGGGCCGATGACGTCGCGATGGCCGCCAAGGCCTCGCCTGACGGCATTCTGGTTCCAAAAGTTTCAAGCATCGAGGATCTCCAGGCGATCGGCGCTCGCCTTGCCGAGCTCGGCGCCGCGCCGACGGTGAAAGTCTGGGCGATGATCGAGACCGCGCGCGCCGTGCTTCACGCCGAGGAGCTGGCCGCCGCGGGCCGCGATCCCAGGACGCGCCTCTCCGGTTTCGTGTTCGGCCCGAACGACATCTCGCGCGAGACGCGCATCAGGATGCTGCCGGGCCGCGCAGCGATGATCCCGATGATCACCCATTGCATCCTGGCGACGCGCGCCCATGGCCTCGAGATCCTCGACGGCCCCTATAGCGACATCGCCAATTCCGACGGTTTTGCCACCGAATGCGCACAGGGCCGCGACCTCGGCTTCGACGGCAAGACGCTGATCCATCCGTCGCAGATCGAGGCCTGCAACGCGATCTTCACGCCGCCCGAAGAGGAAGTCGCGCGCGCGCGAAAGATCATCGCGGCATTCGAGCTGCCGGAGAACGTTTCGCGCGGCGCGATCCGGCTCGATGGCGCAATGGTGGAGCGTCTGCACGCCGACATGGCGCGGCGCACGATCGAGATCGCGGACGCGATCGCAGCGATGAGCAAGGGCTGAGGCGTCAACTCGAAGAAGCGATATCCGCTTTTCCCCGCCAGGCGGACATCTTCTCGACGTCAAGAGGACTGCCGCTTGTGACCCATGCGGTCATCGCGGCGGTCAGTCCCAATCGCCTATTTTCCCGCCCGCGAAGCGGCTCTGGATTCGTCACCCGCTCCGTCGGAGGCGACGATGGCGCTTTCCCGGAACAGCGCATCGACAGGCTGCGGCGCCGCCAATTCCTGGCAATACATCTGATCGATCTTGCGCTGCATGAGCGCATAGCAATCGCATGCGACCTTCTCGAGCCGCGCCCGATGGATCTCGACAAACCCGCGCCGGTCGGACGGGACGGCGCCGGCATCGCGCAGCTTGCTCATCGTCAGGGTCACTGTCGTCCGTCGCACCCCAAGCAATTGCGCAAGCGCCTCGTGCGTCACCGGAAGCCGGTCATCGGGAACGCGGTCGTGCAGCTGCAGGAGCCACCGCGCCATGCGGCCATCGACCCGGTGCAGCGCGTTGCAGGCGGCGACGTGCTGGAGCTGCAACAACACCGCGCGGGCGTGGACTTGCACGACGTTCCTGATGGCGGCGCTTTGCGCAAAGGCCGCGCGAAACTTGGCGGCGGAAATCAGCGATGCTGTGCCGGCGATCCGAGCAATCGCGGTCACGGACGACAGCGACGGGCCGAGCACGGAGAACGAGGCCAAAGCGCCTTCCCGTCCCATCAAGGTGGTTGCGACCGTTTGCCCGTCCGGCATATCGATCATGAAGGCGATGGCGCCGCTGTGGGGAAAATAAACCGGGTCGAGCTCATCGCCCGACCGCACCAGGATGGCATCGGGTTCGAACGAGACCTTCTGGAAGTAGGGCGTGAGCAAACCGAGATCCGCCGGCGGCAACGCCGCCAATAGTCGATTCCCGATGCCCGTGCGGTGGACGGTCACGGCGCTTTCCGGTGAACGAGCACCCAACGAACGACGGTAACCATCTATTTCGTTTGCCATGATTGTCCGGAATTCGAATTGCCGAAGGGCAACCATCCAAACAGAGCCATTCGTCGAGATCAAGCACGGACAATTGCGGAGACCTTGCCGGCATCCTCGCCGCGCAAACAGGGCCTTGCATACATCATACTATTGACGCCCTCTGCTACCCGGCGAGGTGCCACACGTGGTGATCGACCAGTGATTGTTGCGGCAGCGCGTGAGTTTGCCCTGGCCCGGGCGCTTCCGCGCCGATGCCGAGCTGCACCGGCATCGTCAGCAGCTTGTCGTCGGCTCGTCCCGACGACGGCCGTTTCGCCGAAGTCCACGATCTCGGCTTTTCCCGTTGCGGTGGTGAACAGGGGTGCTACCCTCGAAGCCATTGGTGGGTTCGGGCAATCTATTGATGCGTTTTTTTGGGGCAGCTGTCTTTCTTGTCATGTCGCTTTTGTCCGCTCAGCCCGCCCTTGCGCAGGCGCGGGTTGCGCTTGTCATCGGCAATGGCGCCTACGAGAAGGTGCCCGAATTGCCGAACCCGACTCGCGACGCGGCCGACATCGGCCGCGCGCTGGAGCGGCTGGATTTCAAGGTCACTCAAGTCAGGAACGCCACCGCGCAAGAGATGAGGAAGGCCGTCGTTGAGGTCGGCCGATCCGCCGAAATGTCCGACATCGCCGTCGTGTTCTACGCCGGGCACGGCATGGAAGTCGGCGGCGAGAATTGGCTGATCCCAATCAGCGCAGAGCTACGCAGCGATACCGACGCCGAAAGCGAGGCGATCAGCCTGCGTTCGGTGAGCCTTCAGGTTTCGAAGGCACGGAAGTTGGGCCTCGTGATACTTGACGCGTGCCGCAACAACCCTTTTGCCGCGAAGATGAAGCGCGCGTTGAGCACCCGGGCCGTGACTCGCGGGCTCGCGCCGACGGAGCCGTCCGACAATGTCCTGATCGCGTATGCCGCCCGGGACGGCACCACGGCAAGCGACGGCGATGGCCGGAATAGCCCCTTCACGACGTCGCTGCTTCGCCACATCGAAACACCCGGCCTGGAGATATCGTTTCTGTTTCGCCGGGTTCGTGACGACGTGATGGCGGCCACCAGGCGCGAACAGCAGCCTTTCGTGTATGGCTCCTTGTCGAAGGAAGAGATTTACCTCAAGGCCCCTGCCGTCGCCGCTCAGGCACCAGCTGCATCAACTCCGGCGCCCGCAGCTCCCGCGGAAGACGAGAAGTTCTGGCAGGCTGTCCGGACGTCGACGGTGGCAGCTCTCTTTGAGGAGTTTCTCGCCAGATACCCCCGCAGCGGCCACGCTGCCGAAGCCCGTCAACGAATCAAGGATCTCAAGGCCAGCGAAGTTGCGGCGCTATCATCTCCGGCTGCTGCTCCGAAATCGGATGCGAGCGGACGCCAGGAGGCTGATGCCAAGCGCGCCGTACGAAATCCATTTACGCCCGACGACAACAAAAAAATCTCTGTCATCGCGGCAGCTCAGCAACTCGAATTGCCGAGCTTCACCATCTCGTCCGATCGGAACGATCCACTCAACGCCAATTCCAGGTTTGTCGGCGTGTGGTCCAACAAGCGTGGGTGGACCAATGGCAAGGGACGCTACGCCATGCTGATCGTCACGGAGGTCTCCGCGACGGGCTTGGCCAAGGGATACTACCTCTGGGGGCCGCCCACGAAACAATCATGGGTGAAGGATGTGGCGGGATACAAATCGTTCGTCGAGTACATTACGAACGATAAATTCTCCATCAATGGAACGCCTGTTACGGCCAAGCTGGACAAGAACGTCCTTGCCCTGACTTCCATCAACAAGGAGAATCCGTCGGAGACCGCGAATATCGAGCTTCGTCCAGTCTGGCAGCTTGTGCCGGTGCCCGAGGATGCCGAACCTCCGACCAAACGCGATAAAACGTCGCGAGCTCATGCAGTCAAGAAAGAGAGCGCGGCCGAACCTGGCCCTCCGGGTCATGCCGGCGGAGCGAGTATGGAAGAGCGCTATCGCGCGTGCAGAAAGCTCGTGAAGGGATTTGCCCAGCGCGACGCTTGCGCGCGGAACGGCACGATCTGATCTTTCGATCCAGACGACACGTCAGCGCGGGGCGACGTCGGCCCGATCGAGCGACTCCAGCGTCGACGCATTGGCACAATAGCCGTGGTAGTTCTCCGCGGCGGTGCCCTCGGCGAGATCGCGGTCGCATTGTTCCTTGTGATTGCAGAGCGAGCAGACGCGCTCCATGTCGCGCAGCAGCAGCGGCTGTGCACGACCGAGCCTGTCTGCGCTGATGCCGAGCTGCTCGAGCATTTTCGGCAGCTCGTCGGCAGCGTGCTTGCCGTGACGGACCAGCTCCTCCAGATCGTCAGGCGCGATCCTGAGATCTTGTGCGATCCGGTCGAAATCGGCGCGATCGAGCTGCCGCATCTCGTTCATCTCGCGGCGATGCTTCAGCCAGGCGGCAAAGGACTCGATGAGGTCCTGAACGATGGGATAAGGCCTGCTTGCGGTGCTCATGGAAAGCTCCATTCGGGCGGCGGAATTGGAGCGAGATTAGGCACAATGGTGCAGAGGCGCGTTGCGCTGGATCAAATTTGGAAGCGTTGGAGTGTGGCGCGTTGGTGGTTGGTTTCGTGTCCCGGACGCGGTGCGGCGCGAAGTGCCGCTCCGCAGAGCCGGGACCCATCTCGCCGCATCTCTGGGCCCCGGCGCTGCGCTGCGTCCGGGGCAGGAGAGCGCCGCGTAGCGGACTGAGTTACGCGAACCGCTCCGTCGCCCACGCATACAGGCTGCCCGGGATCGGCCTTTCGCCGCCGCGGCCCTTGGGCGAGATGTGCAGGCCGATGATCTCGGGGTTGGTGACGAGGCCGAGATAGCTCGAGGGATCGAAGAACAATTTCGGCTCGGCGTGCACGGCGTAGAACGACTGCTTCGGCAGCGCGGTCTGCAATTCACCGGTGCGGCGCGCGAGTGCGGTCAGCGCGGCCGGTCCAAAGATCGCGACGCGAATATCGGAAAGACGGTTCGAGCCGCCGCGCAGGCGACGCATCATGAAGGTGATGCGATGGCGCACCGACAGCCAGTTCGGCGTCAGCTCCTCCTGCTCCATCAGCTCCTCGAAGGCGGCAACGATGCCGTGCTCCGCCGGCAGATAGATCACGGAATTGCCGAGCTGGCGCGGCCGCTCCCAGGCGAAGTAGGGTTTTGCAGGATCGATCTCGACGGGTTTCAGCAGCAGCACGTCGGCATCGAGCCAGAGGCCGAGGTTCTTCGCCATCAGCTTCATCCGGAAGAAGTCGCTGAACTGCAGCGTGGTCCAGTCGCGCCAGCTTCCATCGGTCTGCGGCGGTCGCAATCGTTCGGAGAACGCGTGCGGCAGGATCGCCTCGGCGTCCGCGTTCCCGATGCCCACGGGCAGGCCGGGAATGGTGTCGAAACTGTAGACCGTGACCTTGTGGCCGGCAGCTAACTGCGAGCGCAGACAGGTCTGGCGCAGTGCGTCCATCGGGCCGTGCCAGAAGGTGACGATGTCGGGCAGCATGCGCGTCAGTCTAGGGGTTATTCAGGACAAAGAAAAAGCCCCGGCGCTATCAGCACCGGGGCTCGAACTGGAGCTCGATCTCAGGCCCAGGCGCGTTCGCGCTTGAGCTTTTCCTCGTAGGTGTCGATCGAGGCCTTCTTCTCCATCGTCAGGCCGATGTCGTCGAGGCCGTTGATCAGGCAGTGCTTGCGGAACGGGTCGATCTCGAACTTGACCTTGCCGCCGTCGGGGCCGCGGATCTCCTGGTTCGGCAGGTCGATCGTCAGCGTCGCGTTGGCGCCGCGCTCGGCGTCGTCGAACAGCTTGTCGAGGTCTTCCTGCGAGACGCGGATAGGCAGAATGCCGTTCTTGAAGCAGTTGTTGTAGAAGATGTCGCCGAACGAGGTCGAGATCACGCAGCGGATGCCGAAGTCGAGCAGCGCCCAGGGCGCGTGCTCGCGGCTCGAGCCGCAGCCGAAATTGTCGCCGGCGACCAGCACCTTCGAATTGCGATAGGCGGGCTGGTTGAGGACGAAATCCGGATTCTCGCTGCCGTCGTCCTTGTAGCGCTGCTCGGAGAAGAGCCCCTTGCCAAGGCCGGTGCGCTTGATGGTCTTGAGGTACTGCTTCGGAATGATCATGTCGGTGTCGACATTGATGATCTTCAGCGGCGCCGCGACGCCTTCCAGCGTGGTGAACTTGTCCATTTCAGGCTTCCCGGTTTGAAGTCAGGGGAGGGCTATTTAGCCCGGTTGGCACACAAATCCTAGGCCGGATTCGGCAGGCCTAAGGGGCGTAAATCGAGGTTCGTCTTCAGCCTGGCGGAGCCATGCTGTCAGGGGCAAAGCCGGTCGGCAGGCCGTCGATGCTCTTCATGTTCTTCAGACCCCAGTATTTTCGCAAATTGTTGACACCCTGCGCCGTCCAGTAGCGCACGAGGCTGCCGCGTTCTTGTCTGTAGTCGAACAGCGGCACGCCCATACCGCATGACGTCTGCACGAGGTCGACCGAGAGGCGCACGATTTGGCGTGCGCCTGCCATGTCCTCGAAGTCAGGAACGAGATCGGAATATTCCGGCGTGCCGCGCATGAGCGATCGAGCCTGGCCATAGAGCCGCAGGATCATCGGGGCGCCGTCGAAGGCGCAAAACATGATGGTCAGCCGCTTGTCGTCGGAGGCGGTCAGATGCGCACGGGTCTCGCTGCCGCTGCCGGTGCAATCGAGGTAGGCGACGTCGCTCTCTCCCAGCACCCGGAATGACGACAGGCCCTTGGGAGACACGTTGATGCGTCCCTTCGGCGGGGCGCTCGCGACGAAGAAGATCTTCTGCCGTTCGATGAAAGCCCTGTGCTCGGGTTCGATCCTTGCGAATTGCCTGCCCATACCCGTTCGTCCTTTCCGCAGCGACGCCGCAGCGGCAAAGAGTTAGCATGCCGATTATACCCGTTTAAGATTGCTCTTTATGCTGGTATAAAAACCACCATGAAGGGACCAGACCCGATCGCTCCAGCTCTCTCGCTCAGCGCGTTCCTGCGCGCGCTCCGGGAGCGCCAGTCTCCGGCAGAATTCGGCCTCGCTGCCGGAGCACGGCGGCGCACGCCCGGCCTCCGGCGCGAGGAGGTCGCTCAGCTCTGCGGATTGAGCGTCACCTGGTACACGTGGATCGAGCAGGGTCGCGATGTCTCCGTCTCGGCTTCGACACTTGCGCGCCTCGCACGCGGATTGCGCCTGTCACGAGCGGAGCGCAGCTATCTGTTCGAAGTTGGGGGCAAGCGCGATCCCGAGCGTCCCGGCCACAGCGATGATCCGCCTGAGGAGGTGCTGGCCTGCGTCGATGCGATCGATGGGCCGGCCTACATTCTCGATCGCACATGGGGCGCGCGTCGTTGGAATGCGAAAGCGTCCCGGTTGTTTGCCGGATGGCTCGATGCTGACGGCGAAAAAAATCTTCTGCGCTACATCTTCCTCAGGCCCGAGGCGCGAACACTGATCCTCGACTGGACCTCACGCGCGCAACGCGTCGTCGCAGAATTCCGCGCCGCTGTTACAGCCTATTCCGACGATCCGGACGTTCGCCGGCTCGTCGAGGAACTGAGAGTTGGAAGCCCCGATTTCGAACGCTGCTGGGAGACGCAGGGGGTTCTGGCACGCGAAGGCGGCGAGCGTGCGTTCGATCATCCGACCATGGGACTGCTGCACTATCAGCAGGTATCGCTGTCTCTCGCGGGCTGGTCCGACTATCGACTGACGATGCTTCTCGCTGCGCCAACCATACGCAACCGATGACGTCCTACTCCGCCTGAGCCTCAATCGCCGTCATATCGTCGTCCGAGAGGCCGAAATGGTGGCCGATCTCGTGGATCAGGACATGGCGGACGATGTGGCCGAGGCTCTCGTCGTGCTCGGCCCAGTAATCCAGGATCGGCCGGCGGTAGAGCCAGACCATGTTCGGCAGCCGCGCCACGTCGCCCAGGCTCTGCTGGGGCAGGCCGACGCCCTGGAACAGGCCGAGCAGGTCGAACTCGCTCTCGCATTCCATCTCGTCCATCACTTCCTCGGTCGGGAAGTCGTCGACACGGAGGATCACGCCCTCACAGAGGCCGCGAAATTCCGCCGGCAGGCGCTCGAAGATGTCGTGCGCCGTCGCTTCCATCTCGGCCAGCGAGGGTGCTTTCAATTCCGTCCACATGGGCTTTTCTTAGCGCGGGTTCCGTGGCGATGCATCCGGCTTTATAGAAGGCTACGAAGAGTTGACGCCGCGCACGAAAACGGGGAGCGTACGGCGCCTCAAGGGGATAGCTCAGGTGGGTGGTGGTGCGATGCGGGCGGGAACAGCAATACTGGTTCTACTTTGCATGGGGTTGTTTTCGCAATTTTGCGTCGGTGCGGAAGCTCAGACGGCCGGCGCCGGTGTCAGGCTGGCCCAGGCGGCCTCGCCAGACGACGTTCCTCCGCCGCGCRGGCGCCCGCCCGCCCGGCTGCGCGTCACGCCCTACTACGCTCCGGACGGCGTCTATCCGCGCTACTATCCGGGTCCCGATGCGGTCCGCGAGTGCAACGCCACCTATGTGCAGGAATATCGGCCGAGCGGCACGGTGATCGTGCCGCATATGAGCTGCTACTGGCGGCGGGGCTGACGCGCCTAAACGGCCGCGTGATGCCCGCATCTTGAGGGCGGAGTTCGTCATGACGAGATGGATTGCATTGGCCGTTGTCGCCGGGCTCGCAGCGGGTTTGCCTCGCGCTTCAACCGCGCAGAGTGTGACGAAGTCGGATGCCTCGGCCGGGACAGCGATTTTCGATGCGAGACGGCACGCAAGACACCATGACGTTGCGCGGCGCTCAGCGCCCCATGATCCGCATTATTACGCGCGGCCCGTCTACTACCGTCCCTATCCCTACGGCGTGCCGGCACCCTTCGTGTTCGGCTACGGGCCGTGGTGGTGACGCCGTCGCGTTAGCCCGCCGTCGCGAATCCCCTGACCAGCAGCACGGTTGCCTGCGCGCCCGCCTTGCGATCGCGCGAGATCTCTTCGTAGTCCGGTGAATTCGAGAAGGCGAGGAATGCGGCCTCGTCGGGAAACGACATCATGACGAGCTTGTCGAATGGCCACGGGCCCTCGAGCACGCGCGGCTGCTCGTCGGCGGCGAGCAGCCGTCCATTGTACTTTCTGAACACGTCGAAAAACCGCGCCTGATAGCGGTCATAGGCCGCGCGGTCCGTCATCTTCAATTGCGCGATCGCGTAGACGGTCATCTTTCGAATTCCTTTTGTCGTGGCACGGCGCCTCGGCAGGAAGCTTGTTCATTCACAAGGCGTTCACGTCGCTGTCCCTAATTTAATCTTGGGAGCGACTGCAATTGAACAGCGATGCGAGCGACGCTGCGCCGCAATGCTGCCGTTCAGATTCAGGGAGAATTCCATGCTGCGGATCTTGGATGCTCGGACAAGCTCGATACGCTTGCTCGGGCTTGCGGCTGTTGCCACGCTGATGCTGTCGGCCGGGACTGCACAACGTGCCGAAGCGATGACTCCGATCAATCCGACGCCGTTGCCGGCGGCGAAGGCTGCAAGCGACGACATGATCACCCAGGTTCGCCACGGTGGCGGCGGTGGTGGACATGGTGGCGGCTTCCATGGCGGTGGCAGTTTTCGTGGCGGTGGTTTCCATGGTGGCGGAGGGCATATCGGCGGTTTCCGCGGCGGTGGCTTTCGGGGCGGCCATATCGGCGGCTTCCGCGCCGCACCGGCCTTTCATGGTGGCGGCTATCGCTACGGCGGATTTCGCCACTATGGCGGTTTTCATCGCTACGGGATCTATCGCCCGCATTACGGCTATCGTCACTTCCACCGGCGCTATTATTACGGCGGCTACTATCCCTACTACCACTATCCGCGCCGCTGTCGGGTGATCTGGACCTATTACGGCCCGCGCCGCGTCTGCCGGTGGCATCGCTGGCACTATCCGTACCGCTATTGGTAATCGCGATCGAAATGAAAAGGGCGCCGCGACGGCGCCCCTTGTTCGTGTGGCCTAGAGCCAATCCTTCAGCTTCCACGACGCCGGCTTCCACCGCGTCAGGTTCTCGAGCTTCCACTGCTTGATCATCGCCGGCGGCCAGCGGCTGAGCTTCGAGGTCTCCTCGACCTCGGGCTTGGCGACGATGGGCAAGGGCGTTGCGCGCCGCCGGTGCTGGCGCGTCGCCTCGCCGATCAGATCGACATATTCCGGCTTGTTGGCCATGCGCTGTGTCCTCGCGAAACCGTCGCGAGGACACAGTGTCGGCGATGCCGATTAACGGCCGTTTGCCGCTTTAGCTCAAATTGCAGGGAGCGGCTTACCGCCACTCCCTGACGTCGACGAAGTGACCCGCGATCGCAGCCGCTGCCGCCATCGCCGGCGACACCAGATGCGTGCGGCCCTTGAAACCCTGGCGGCCCTCGAAGTTGCGGTTCGAGGTCGAGGCACAGCGCTCTTCCGGAGCCAGCTTGTCCGGGTTCATCGCGAGGCACATCGAGCAGCCCGGCTCGCGCCATTCGAAGCCGGCCTTGATGAAGATCTTGTCCAGACCCTCAGCTTCGGCCTGCTCCTTCACGAGGCCGGAGCCCGGCACGACCATGGCGTTGACATTCGCTGAAACGGTCTTGCCTTCGGCAATCTTCGCCGCCGCGCGCAGATCCTCGATGCGGCCGTTGGTGCAGGAGCCGATGAAGATGCGGTCGAGCTTGATGTCGGTGATCTTGGTGCCCGCGGTCAGGCCCATATATTTCAGCGCGCGGTGCTTGGAGAGACGCTTGGCCTCGTCCGCGATCTGATCCGGATCGGGCACGATGCCGGTCACCGAGATGACGTCCTCAGGCGAGGTGCCCCAGGTCACGATCGGGGGCAGCTTGGCAGCGTCGAGGCGCAGCTCGTGGTCGAAATGCGCGCCGTCGTCGGAGCGCAGCTTCTCCCAGTAGCGCATCGCCGCATCCCAGTCCGCGCCCTTCGGTGCCTTCGGACGGCCGCGCAGGAAGTCGAACGCCTTCTGGTCCGGCGCAACCAGGCCGGCGCGCGCGCCGCCTTCGATCGACATGTTGCAGACCGTCATGCGACCCTCCATCGACAACGCGCGGATCGCATCGCCGGCGTATTCCAGCACGTAGCCGGTGCCGCCGGCAGTGCCGATCTCGCCGATGATGGCGAGGATGATGTCCTTGCCCGTCACGCCTTCAGGCAATTTGCCGTCGACGGTCACGCGCATGTTCTTCGCCTTCTTCTGGATCAGCGTCTGCGTCGCCAGCACGTGCTCGACCTCGGAGGTG
Organism: Bradyrhizobium sp. P3_C3; assembly: GCF_056402655.1. Classification (NCBI taxonomy): domain Bacteria; kingdom Pseudomonadati; phylum Pseudomonadota; class Alphaproteobacteria; order Hyphomicrobiales; family Nitrobacteraceae; genus Bradyrhizobium; species Bradyrhizobium sp. P3_C3. The sequence goes on from NZ_JBFUGY010000023.1 coordinate 23,951, forward strand.
CCGATGCCGTGTGCGAGCGCGCCGAACGCGCCATGCGTCGAGGTGTGGCTGTCACCGCAGACGATGGTGGTGCCGGGCAGGGTAAAGCCCTGCTCGGGGCCGATGACGTGGACGACGCCCTGGCGCTTGTCGAACTCGTCGTAATATTCGATGCCGAATTGCTTGGCGTTCTCGGCCAGCGCCTTGATCTGCTCGATGCTCTCCGGATCGGGATTCGGCTTGGTGCGATCGGTGGTCGGCACGTTGTGGTCGACGACGGCGAGCGTCTTTTCCGGCGAGTGCACCTTGCGGCCGGTGGCGCGCAGACCCTCGAACGCCTGCGGCGAGGTCACTTCGTGCACCAGATGGCGGTCGATATAGAGCAGGCAGGTGCCGTCGTCGGCTTCGTGCACCAGATGGTCGTTCCAGATCTTGTCGTACAATGTGGTCGGCTTGGACATGAGCTTCAGCTCCAGGAATGTTGTGGTGCGGATATGCGCGGTCACGCGCGGGCAACAAAATCGTCAGCGCAGCTTTTAGGCTGCGCGCGTAAGCTCTGACGTTGCCGAGGTCGCGAAGCGTCCGAAGAACCGGCCAGGCAGCCGCGAGCGATCGTCGATGACGATGCGCGTGACGGGGGCGAGGCTGGTCTGATCTGGAAACATTCCAAGAATATATAGCAGGCCGATTTGGAAGCGCGAGTGCTTTGACGCGCACGGCTGACGCAACAAAAAAGCGCGGGGTTTTGCCCCGCGCTCTCTAGAACTCGTCTGTAAACGGAGCTTACTCGTTGACGGCCTTGGCGTGCTCAGTCTTCTCGACGATGCGGGCCGACTTGCCGCGAAGGTTGCGGAGGTAATAGAGCTTGGCACGACGCACCTTGCCGCGGCGCACCACCTTGATCGAGTCGATCATCGGGGAGAGCAGCGGGAACACCCGCTCGACACCCTCGCCATAGGAGATCTTGCGGACGGTGAAGCTCTCGTTGAGGCCGCCGCCGGAACGGCCGATGCAGACGCCTTCATAGGCCTGCACGCGGGTACGGTCGCCTTCGACGACCTTCACGTTGACGATCACGGTGTCACCGGGACCGAATTCCGGAATCTCCTTGCTGGCGGAGAGCTTGTCGAATTGCTCTTTTTCGAGCTGTTGGATCAGGTTCATGGGTAAATCTCCATCGGCGCGCCAAGCCGCAGGACGGGGGCTGCGCGAAATTCGTTGATCCAGCTATTGCGGATGTGGCCGCTCCTATAAGGCAAGCCGGAGCGTTTGTCACCCGTCTGTCTTGTTTTTTGGCGTTTTTTGGCGTCTGGCTCGATTCGTGGCTTTGGCCGGGATTTTGGCCCACAAATCAGGCCGCCGGGCCGCGGTCAGGGCCTCGGATTGTGCCCGCCGCCAGGCTGCAACCTTGGCGTGGTCGCCGGAGGTCAGGGTCTCCGGGATCGGAGCCCCCTCGAACAGCTGCGGGCGGGTGTATTGGGGGTACTCGAGGAGGCCCTCCGAGAAGCTTTCCTCGGTTCCCGAGGCCTCCTTGCCCATCACGCCGGGCAACAGCCGGACGCAGGCGTCGATTAGGGCCAGCGCTGCGATTTCGCCCCCGGACAGCACGTAGTCGCCGATCGAGACCTCCTCCAGGCCCCGTCCGTCGATCACCCGCTGGTCCACGCCCTCGAACCGTCCGCAAACGATCAGGGGACCCGGACCCTCGGCCAGCTCCATCACCCGGGCCTGGGTCAATGGCCGACCCCTCGGGCTCATCAGCAGCTTCGGCCGGTCCGGGCTGATCTCGACGGCATCGATCGCCGCCGCCAGAACATCGGCCCGCAGCACCATGCCCGGTCCGCCGCCCGCGGGGGTGTCATCGACGCTCCGATGCCGGTCGGTGGCCGAGGCCCGGATGTCCCGCGCCTCGAGCTCCCAGAGCCCGCCAGCCAGCGCCCGGCCGGCCAGGCTCACGCCGAGCGGCCCCGGAAACATCTCCGGAAACAGCGTCAGCACCGTCGCGCGCCAGGGTGAGGAGGTCGTCATTGCTTCCCGATCTCGTCGTCCCGGGGCGCGCGGAGCGCGAGCCCGGGACCCATAACCATCGCACTTCGTTTTGCGATGATCGAGGCTACCAGCTTAGCCAAAAAACCACGGCCTGCGATTATGGGTCCCCGCCTTCGCGGGGACGGCCCGTGGATAGGGCTTCGTCCTTGTCCTCACCCTCGATCTCCTGCGGCAGCGCGATCACGACGCGTCCGCCTGTGAGATCGACTTCCGGCACCACCGCGTTTGTAAACGGCAGCAGCATCGTCGTGCCCTTTGCAGATCCTTTGGGGGGAGCGATCTCGATGATGTCGCCGGCGCCGAAATTGTGGATCGCGAGCACGCGGCCGAGCGCGTCGCCGTCGGTGGTGACGGCGGCGAGCCCGATCAGGTCGGTGTGGTAATATTCGTCCGCATCGGTCGCGGGCAGCTTTTCGCGCGCGACGTAGAGTTCGATGCCGTTGAGGCGTTCGGCCTCATCGCGGGTCGTGACGCCCTTGAACGTCGCGACCAGATGATCCCTGGCCTCGCGCGCCTGCGCGACCTCGAACTGGCGCTTGCCGTCCTTGGAGAGAAGCGGACCGTAGCGTTTGATGGCAAAGGGATCTTCGGTGAAGGTCCACAGCTTGACCGCACCGCGCACACCATGCGCGGCGCCGATCCGCGCGACGCAGACCAGCGCCGACATGATCTGACCTTAACCCTTCGCGGCGGCTTCGGCCTGCGCCTTGCGCTCCTTGCGCGGCACGGCCTTCTCAGGGTTGTTGCGCGCTTCGCGCTTCTTGACGCCGGCGGCGTCGAGGAAACGCGCCACGCGGTCCGACGGCTGCGCGCCCTTGGCGACCCAGGCCTTCACCTTGTCCATGTCGAGCTTGAGGCGGGCCTCGTTGTCCTTCGGCAGCAGCGGGTTGAAATAACCGAGACGCTCGATGAAGCGGCCATCGCGGGGAAAGCGCGAATCGGCGACGACGACGTGATAGACGGGGCGCTTCTTGGTGCCTGCGCGAGCGAGGCGGATAACGACGGACATCTGGTTCTCCTTCAAAGTACAGTTTGTTCGGTTGATTGGTATTCCGCGTCGCGCGAGATGCTTAGGATCCCTCGAGACGAATTCCTCATTTCTTCTTGCCCGGAAATCCGCCGAGGCCCGGCAGCGTCGGCTTGCCGCTCAGCCCGGTCAGTCCGGGAACGTTGGGCAGGCCGGTGCGCAGACCAGCGGGCAAATCCTTCGGCAGGCTGGGCAGACCTTGTCCGCCGCCTTGCATCTTCTCCTGCAACGCCTTCATCTCTTCCGGTGAGGGCGGCTTCATGCCACCGCCAAAGCCCATCGCCTGTGCGATGCCGGCGAGCGGGCCGCGCTTGCCCGAGCCCATGGCCTTCATCACGTCGGCCATGTTCCGGTGCATCTTGAGCAGCTTGTTGACCTGCTCGACGCTCTGGCCGCTTCCTGCGGCGATGCGCTTCTTGCGGCTGGCCTTGAGCAGGTCGGGATGACGGCGCTCGTCGCGCGTCATGGAATCGATCACCGCGACCTGGCGCTTCAGGATCTTGTCGTCGATGCCGGCGGCCGCGATCTGGTTCTTCATCTTGGCGATGCCGGGCATCATGCCCATCAGCCCGCTGATGCCGCCCATGTTCGCCATCTGCAACAGCTGCTCGCGCATGTCGTTGAGGTCGAACTGACCCTTGCGCATGCGCTCGGCGGTGCGCGCGGCCTTCTCGGCGTCGATGTTGGCGGCGGCACGTTCGACCAGCGAGACCACGTCGCCCATGCCGAGGATGCGGCCGGCGATACGATCGGGGTGGAAATCTTCCAGCGCGTCGGTCTTTTCACCGGTGCCGATCAGCTTGATCGGCTTGCCGGTCACGGCGCGCATCGACAGCGCGGCGCCGCCGCGGCCGTCGCCGTCGACTCGTGTCAGCACGATGCCGGTGAGCCCGACGCGCTGATCGAAGGCGCGGGCAAGATTCACGGCGTCCTGGCCGGTGAGGCTGTCGGCGACCAGCAGCACTTCATGCGGATTGGCAGCGGCTTTGATCGCAGCCGCTTCCGCCATCATGTCTTCGTCGAGCGTGGTGCGGCCGGCGGTGTCGAGCAGCACGACATCGTAGCCGCCGAGCTTGCCGGCCTCCAGCGCGCGCTTCGCGATCTGAGCCGGCTGCTGGCCGGCGACGATCGGCAGCGTCGGAATGTCGAGATCGCGCCCGAGCACGGCCAGCTGCTCCATCGCCGCCGGGCGATAGATGTCGAGCGAAGCCATCAGCACCTTGCGCTTGTCGCGCTGGACCATGCGGCGGGCGAGCTTTGCGGTGGTGGTGGTCTTACCGGAGCCTTGCAGGCCGACCATCATGATCGGCACCGGCGGCACGGAATTGATGTCGATGGTCTGGCTTTCGGCGCCGAGCGTGTTGATCAGCTCGTCATGGACGATCTTGACCACCATCTGGCCGGGGGTCACCGACTTGACGACGGTGGCGCCGATCGCCTGCTCGCGGACGCGCTCGGTGAAGCTGCGCACCACCTCTAACGCGACGTCGGCCTCCAGCAGCGCGCGGCGCACCTCGCGCATCGCGGCGTCGACGTCCTTTTCGGTCAGCGCACCGCGCCCCGTCAGACGATCGAGAATGCCACCAAGCCGTTCCGACAGATTGTCGAACAATGCCGTTGTCCCTTGTCCTGCTCGCGCAGGGTTGCCGCGTTCACCATCGTCATGCCCCGGCTTGACCGGGGCATCCAGTACGCCCCGGCACCTCGGTTCAGCCGAGCGGCCTCTGGGATACTGGATCGCCCGATCAAGTCGGGCGATGACCACTTCCTGAGCAAGCGATCTTCCAAACACCTTTGCGCCCGAGGGCGCACAGCGCTGTCGGGCGTTGGCCTCTGGCCTCCAGGGCCAGTGGGCGTGTCGAAAAGAAAGCCTTTCCGAGAAAGTGGCGGGGTTAAACGCCGCTCCCGCCCAAAAGTCAAGGAAAGTTAGGGTGCCGGGGTGCCTTTGCCAGGGCAAGGCTCTGAAAATACGGAACTTTTGGTGGCCGGTTCCTTTTGCCTGGGCTCCGCCCATATAGAAGATGATGACTTACCTCCGTTACCATCCCTGAAGCCCGCTTGTGCCGATCACCCGCCGCCGCGTTTTCGGACTGCTCGCCGGTGGTGCCGCGCTGGTCGGTGTTCCGCCCCTCTGGATGTCCCGCATGAAAACCTATGACGGCCCGGTCTCCGACCATTTTGACGGCCTGACCTTCTTCGATCCCGACGGGGCGCCGCCGAGATCGCTCGGCGAGGTGCTGCGGTGGCAATTAGGTGGCCGGGGGCAGCGCGCGGACTGGCCCGACTGGGTGCCCAACCCCCATGCCGACACGCCGCCGCAGCGAGTCGAGGGCGACAAGGTGCGGCTCTCCTTCGTCGGCCACGTCAGCTGGCTGGTCCAGGCCGGCGGCCTCAACATCCTCGTCGATCCCGTCTGGTCCTCGCGGGTCTCGCCCGTCAGCTTTGCCGGACCGAAGCGGCACAACGACCCCGGTATCGCGTTCGAGAAGCTGCCGAAGATCGACGTCGTGCTGGTCTCGCACGGTCATTACGATCATCTGGACATCGCGACGCTGTCGCGGCTTGCCAAGAACTTTGCGCCGCGCGTGGTGACGCCACTCGGCAACGACGTAACGATGCGCAGCGCCGACTCCTCCATCAAGGTGGAGGCCTTCGACTGGCACGATCGCGTCGAGCTCGGCGGCGGCATCGCCGTGACGCTGGTGCCGACCCGGCACTGGTCGGCGCGCGGCATGTTCGATCGCAACAAGGCACTGTGGGCGAGTTTCGTGCTGGAGACGCCGGCGGGGAAAATTTACGTGGTCTGCGATTCCGGCTATGGCGACGGCGGGCACTTTCGCCGCGTCGCAGAGAAGCACGGGCCGCTGCGTCTGGCGATCCTCCCGATCGGCGCCTACGAACCGCGCTGGTTCATGCGCGACCAGCACATGAATCCGGAAGACGCCGTGAAAGCGCTGGCCGATTGCGGCGCACAAGCCGCGCTCGGACATCATCACGGCACGTTCCAGCTGACGGACGAAGCGATCGACGCGCCGGCGAAGGCGCTGGTCGAAGCGCTGGATGCCGCGAAGATTCCGCAGGAGCAGTTTGTGGCGATGCAGCCGGGGCAGGTGGTGGAGATCTGAATCCATCCACGTACACAACCGTGCCCCGGACGCAGCGCAGCGTCTCTTCGACGGTGCGCTGCAGAGCCGGGGCCCATGCAGCAGCACGTGCCGTTGGCTTTCTGGGTCCCGGCTCTGCGCAGCAGCGTTTCACGCTGCAGCGCGTCCGGGACACGAGACTTACTTGCCCTCAGGGCGAATAATCGCCCAGCTCACATTCACCGTCACCGACAGCGTTTCCTCGCCCGGCGCTACTGCCGCGGGCGCCGCCATCGGCGCTGTCGCCATTCTTGCCTTGAACAGCGGCACCGGAGCGCCGCCCTCGGATACGCTGAGCGGCGAGCCGAGCGTGACGCCGGTGGCCTTGGCGTAGATCTCGGCCTTGCGGCGGGCGTCCACGACCGCCTGTTCGCGGGCGTCGTCGAGCAGCTTTGAGGCCTGCGTCACCTCGAAGGAGATGTTGCCGATGTCGTTGGCGCCGGCGCCGACCAGCGTGTCGATGATGCCAGCGACCTTGGTCACGTCGCGGATCTTCACGGTAACGCGGTTAGAGGCGCGGAAGCCGACCACGGGCGAAGCGCCGGTGGATTTGTTCTGGCCGTATTGCGGCTGCAAGGACAGGCGCGAGGTCTGATAGTCCTTCTCGGCGATACCGGCGCCCTTCAGCGCCAGCAGTACCTTGCCCATCGCGGCGTTGTTGGCGTCGGAGGCTTCCTTCGCCGACTTGGCGTCGTTGGCGACGCCGGCGTCGATCTGCGCGAGATCGGGCGCCGCGGAGATCGTGGCTTCGCCGCTCACCGAGATCGCGGAGGGAAAATCGTCCGCGCGTGCGGGCGTTGCCAGCAGCGTGGCGGCGACAGCGGCGGCAATAGACGTAAAAAGGACGGCAGGCTTCTTCATCTCTCTCACTTCAATGGCACGAACACGTTGATCACGAGCTTGTCCTCGGCCGTCTTCAGGGGATCGGTGAGGTACTCCTCGATAAAGGTGTCCTTGGCTTCCAGCTTCTTGTCGTCGAGGTGATTGGTGATCGCCTCATAGGTGTTGTCCATGTTGTCGTAGGAGCCGCGATGGACGAATTTCAACGCCTTGCCTTCCGGCGATTTGCCGATGCTCATGTCCTTGGGCAGGTTCTTCGGGTCCTGCTCGACCGGGATCTCGGCCAGGAAGGTGAAGCCGGTGTCGTCGGTTGAGGTGTAGACGATCATCGAATTGCCGGCGGGCTTGATGCCCTGCTTGTCCAGCAGCGTGTTCAGCGCCTTGAAAGCGTCGATTAGCGTGTCGAAGGCCGAATCCCAATTGGCAGTGCCCTTGACCATCACGACCTTCTTCGGCTCGAGCGTGGTCTCCAGGCCAAAGGGATCGGCGGTCTGCACCGGGGCAGGTGTCGCGGCCGCAGCGGGCGGTGGGGCCGCCGGAGCGGGTGAGGGCGAATCGCTGGCCGCAGGCGATGGCGCCGGAGAGGGCGCCGCCGCGGGCGCAGGTGCGGCACTTGCAGCCGGGGAGGGCGAGGCCGACGGAGCCGGCGAAGGGCTGGCCGACGCGGCGGGCGCCGGGCTGGGGGTCTGCGCCAGAGCGCCGGGCACGCCAAACGACATGGTCGCTGCCGGGATCAGCGCGAGCAGTGCGAGGCGACAAAAACGATTCATTCTATTCTCCCCAAGGGCTTATGCGCCAAGGCCTTACATCCAAGCCTTGCGTCGCCAAGGCCTTACACCGTCAAGGCCTTACGTCCCCAAGGCCCTGAGCCGGCCGCGCGTCCCGGATTGCGCGAACCGTGCCGTTCTAACACGCGAGTGCCGAATTCGTCCCATGACAGATGCGTCATGGCTATGGCGGCAAATCACTGGCCAAGCCGCCAAGGATCGCCATATAAGGCAGGCGAAATTCGGGACATTTCATGAGCGCTCTGGCCAACCACGCATTTGCCAAGATGAACGGCATCGGCAACGAGATCGTCGTTGTCGACATGCGTGATTCCGCCGCGCCGGTGACGCCGGACGACGCCCGCGCGGTCGCGTCCGCGCCGGGCGGCGTGCCTTACGACCAGCTCATGGTGCTCCGGAAGCCGCGGTTCGACGGGACCGAGGCCTTCATCAGCATCTACAACAATGACGGCTCCGAGGCCGGCGCCTGCGGCAACGGCATGCGCTGCGTGGTGCGGCGCATCTTCGAGAAGACCGGGCAGACCACGGCAACGTTCGAGACCGCTGCGGGCTTGCTCAATTGCTGGCAGGGCCCGGCACCCGATCTCTACACCGTCGATATGGGCGCGCCGAAGTTCGGCTGGCAGGACATTCCGCTGGCAGAAGAGTTTCGCGACACCCGCTACATCGAGTTGCAGATCGGACCGATCGACAATCCGATCCTGCATTCGCCCTCGGTGGTGAGCATGGGCAATCCGCATGCGATCTTCTGGGTCGAGGACGTCAACGCCTACGATCTCGAGCGTTTTGGTCCGCTGCTGGAAAATCACCCGATCTTCCCCGAACGCGCCAACATCACGCTCGCCCACATCGTCGATCCCCAGCACATCACGATCCGCACCTGGGAGCGTGGCGCGGGCCTGACCAGAGCTTGTGGTTCGGCGGCCTGCGCGACCGCGGTCGCTGCCGCGCGGCTGAAGCGCACCGAGCGCAATGTCGAGATCACGCTGCCCGGCGGCAAGCTCGGGATCGAATGGCGTGAAAGCGACGACCACGTGCTGATGACGGGCCCCGCGACCTTCGAATATGAGGGCTCCTTCGATCCGGCGCTGTTCGCGCCGGTCGGCTGATGGCCGTCGACGTCGTCACCTTCGGTTGCCGCCTCAACGCCTTCGAGGCCGAACTGATCCGCCGCGAGGCCGAGGGCGCGGGCCTCTCCGACACCATCGTCATCAACAGCTGCGCCGTCACCAACGAGGCGGTGGCGCAGGCGCGCCAGTCGATCCGCAAATTGAAGCGCGAACGGCCGGGGGCGCGCATCGTCGTCACCGGCTGTGCGGCGCAGACGCAGAGCCGGATGTTCGCAGACATGGCCGAGGTCGATCGCGTCCTCGGCAATGACGACAAGATGCGCAGCGAAGCCTGGCGCGATGCGCGTGCCGCGTTCGATCTCGGTGCGAGCGAAAAGATCGCCGTCAGCGACATCATGGCGGTGAAGGAGATGGCGCCGCATCTGATCGACGGCTTTGCGAGCGGCCTGCCGCGCGTGTTCGTGCAGGTGCAGAACGGCTGCGACCATCGTTGCACGTTCTGCATCATCCCCTATGGCCGCGGCAATTCACGCTCGGTGCCGATGGGCGCGGTGGTCGATCAGGTGCGGGCGCTGGTTGCGCGCGGCCATGCCGAGATCGTGCTGACCGGTGTGGACCTCACCAGCTATGGCGCCGACCTGCCGGGTGCACCAAGACTCGGCATGCTGACCAAGCAGATCTTGCGGCATGTGCCGGAGCTGAAGCGCCTGCGCATCTCCTCGATCGATTCGATCGAGGCCGATGCAGATTTGTTGGATGCCATCGGCGACGATGCGCGCCTGATGCCGCATCTGCACCTGTCGCTGCAATCCGGCGACGACATGATTTTGAAGCGCATGAAACGGAGGCATTCGCGCAACGACGCGATCGCGTTCTGCGACCAGGTTCGCCGCCTGCGTCCGGATATCGCCTTCGGCGCCGACATCATCGCGGGCTTTCCGACCGAGACCGAGGAGATGTTTTCGCGCTCGCTGGATCTCGTGGAGGAGTGCGGCCTGACGTTCCTGCACGTCTTCCCGTATTCGCCACGCCCCGGCACGCCGGCCGCGCGGATGCCGCAGGTCGCGGGCGGTGCGATCAAGGAGCGTGCGAAGCGGCTGCGTGCGGCGGGCGAAGTGGCATTACGACGGCGGCTGCAAGAGGAAGTGGGTACGACGCGCGATGTGCTGATCGAGAGCGACAGCCAGGGCCGCACGGAGCATTATCTGCCGGTGGCGATCGCGGGTGAACGCGTTGGCCGTGTGGTGCCGCTGATGATTGCCGGCAGCGATGGCGAGCGGCTCACCACATAATCAGTGTCGTCGCCCGGCTTGACCGGGCGACCCAGTACGCCGCGGCCTCTCCGCATCCCACTAACTCTCTGGAATACCGGATCACCCGCTCCAGTGCGCAATTGCGCACAAGGCGGGTGATGACACCGGTGTGTGTAGCGCGCGGCGCGCCCTACAACGCCCGCACCTGCCAGAATCGCAGCGTCCGCCGCGCGTTCTCCGACGTCATTCGCGCGTAATTGCTTTTCGCCCTCGCGATATCAGCGGGTTTCATCGCGCCGGTGGCAAAGCGACTCTCGAGCACGGCGGCTGTGGTTTCCCAGCTGAGCTGGGCCGCCTTGCACGGCACCAGCAGGCCGTCCTCGCGCAGGCTCTGCATCAACGGGCGAATCACCTCAATGGTCGATCCGGACAGTGCCGCCAATGCAGCCACGGCTTCCTCGTAGCGCCGCTGCGTGGCGAAGCCGAGCAGCGTCGCTTCGGTCAGCTGGCCAGTCGCCTTGAGATTTGCGATGGCCCGCTTGGCGCCTTCGAAATCGCGCACGACCGACATCTCGCGCTCGACACCGACGGTCACGGCGGCGATCGCGCCCTGGATCTCCTCGAACAGATGCGGCGGTGCGCGCGACAGCAGCCGGGTGCGCACGGCATCCGTCGCAGAACGCAGCAACCGGCGGCGCAAATCGGACGGCAGGTCGACGCGGACGCCGACGCTCACGGCGAGCTCGGGATCGGCCTCCGCCTGCCCGACGATGACGGCAAATCCGTTTCCGGAAACGCGCGCGCCGGGATTGGCGGCAAGCCGCCGGCTGACGCTGGGATAGCGCCGCGCCAGCAGCGCGTCGGTGACGATCTCCTTGAGCCACCAGCGACCGGCGACCGCGAGCAGATGCGATTCGCCCTTGCTGGAGGCGATCTTCACCAGCTCGCCATCGTCGAGGCGCGCGGATTCCTGGAGCACCGGGCCGGCGATGCGAATTTCGTCATTATTGGCGAGGCGGCGGATCACGGAGGGCGGCGCCTGCGCGATCGGCGCAAGCTGCGCGCTGATCTCGGCCAGCGCAATTCGTGCGCCCATGTCGGCGATGGCGCGCAGCTCGATGGTGCCGATCAGACGCTCGAGCACGTCGTCGAACAGCGCGATCTGCTCGTTGCCAAAACTTCCGGCGGAGGAGAGGAACAGGTCGGTGACGCGGCGGGCCGTTTCCAGGCCCTTTTCCGCCGAGCCGAGCCGAATCGCTGATTCGACTTCATCGATGATCGAAAACTCGGCCGTGGACATGACGCGTTGCTCGTCCTGAGCGAATGACGGAAGCTTGTTCTAAGCAATCGCTATCAATAGAGACGAGCACTGAACGTTTCGTAAACCACGGGGCGGAAGGCGAGCACTGCTTTCCTCCCCGACCGGCCACTGCTCCTCATCCTGAGGAGCCCGCGAAGCGGGCGTCTCGAAGGATGGCCGCGGGCGACAGTCGGGCCTTCATGGTTCGAGACGGCACTGACGCGCCTCCTCACCATGAGGGGCTAAAACTATTCCCCATTCCACCCGCAGGCGCGGAGCTTCTCGTGCATGTGGGGCGGGGCCGGCGCCACCACGCGGATCGGCTCCTTGTTCCGGGAGATCGGCACCACGATCTCGCGGGAATGCAGGTGCAGCCGCGGCTCGCCGAAGCGCGGGCCGTTGCCGTAAATGTTATCGCCGAAAATCGGCCAGCCGGTCGCGGCCGAATGCACCCGCAATTGATGGGTTCGGCCGGTCACCGGTTCCATGGCGAGCCAGGTCAGCCCGTCGCCCCGGCCCATCACCTTCCAATTTGTGATGGCTTTCTGCCCTTCCGGGTCCGGCTTCTGCCACCAACCGCGCTCGGCATTGAGCCGGCCGAGCGGCATGTCGATGGTGCCTTCGTCCTCGGCAGGGCCGCCCTCGACCACGGTCCAGTAGGTCTTGCCGATCTTGCCGTGCTTGAAGAGCAGGCCGAGTGAGGCCGTCGCCTTGCGATGGCGGCCGAGCACGAGGCAGCCGGAGGTGTCCTTGTCCAGCCGGTGGGCCAGCACCGGCGGCCGCGGCAGGCCGAAACGAAGCGCGTCGAACGACGTTTCCAGATTGGCCCCGCCCTTGGGGCCGCGATGCACCGGCAGGCCGGCGGGCTTGTCGATGACCAGCATCAGCCCATCGCGATGGAGCACGCGCGCCAACATCTCGTCGGCGGTCAATTCGGGAACATCGAGCAATTGCAAGACTTTCGGTCAACACTTTCGTTTGGGAGCCGGAACGGCTAACACACCGCCACCATGAACGATACCACGTCAGATCCCCCCAAGCTGAGCTGGTGGCGCCGCCTGTCCAACGGGCTGAAGCGTACCTCGTCCTCGCTCGGGACCGCGGTCGCCGACCTCGTCACCAAGCGCAAGCTCGACCGCGCCATGCTCGACGACATCGAGGACGTGCTGCTGCGCGCCGACCTCGGCACGTCGGTCGCGGTGCGGATCGCGGACGCCGTCGGCACGGGGCGCTATGACAAGGCGATCTCGGCGGACGAGGTCAAGGACGTCGTCGCCACCGAGGTCGAGAAGGTGCTGGCGCCGGTGGCAAAGCCGCTCGAGATCGACGCGGGCAGGAAGCCGTTCGTCATCCTCGTCGTCGGCGTCAACGGCTCCGGCAAGACCACAACCATCGGAAAGCTCTCGCAAAAATTCGCATCCGAAGGCCGCAAGGTGATGCTGGCCGCCGGCGACACGTTTCGCGCGGCCGCGATCGAGCAGCTCAAGGTCTGGGGCGAGCGCACCAGGACGCCGGTCATATCAGGCACGCAGGGCTCGGATTCGGCAAGCCTCGCCTTCAACGCGCTGACGGCAGCGAAGGAGCAGGCCATCGACGTGCTCCTGATCGACACGGCCGGCCGCCTGCAGAACAAGGCCGAGCTGATGAACGAGCTCGAAAAGGTCGTGCGCGTGATCCGCAAGGTGGACGACACTGCGCCGCATGCCGTGCTGCTTGTGCTGGATGCTACGGTCGGCCAGAACGCGCTGTCGCAGGTCGAGGCCTTCCATCGCACGGCGGGGGTCACCGGCCTCGTGATGACGAAGCTCGACGGCACCGCGCGCGGCGGCATCCTGGTGGCGCTCGCGGAGAAATTCAAACTGCCGGTGCATTTCATCGGCGTCGGCGAAGGCGTCGACGATCTCGCGCCGTTCACCGCGCGCGATTTCGCCCGCGCGATCGCCGGAATCGAAAGCTGAGAATGGACAAGACCCAGCCGCATCCGCTGTTCAAGCTCGCGACCGAGCTCGGTCCGCTGCTCGTGTTCTTCTTCGTGAATGCGAAGTTCAATCTGTTCGCCGCGACCGGCGCCTTCATGGTCGCGATCGTCGCGGCGATGATCGCGTCCTATGTGGTGACGCGCCACATCCCGATCATGGCGATCGTGACAGGCGTGATCGTGCTGGTGTTCGGCACGCTGACGCTGGTGCTGCACGACGAGACCTTCATCAAGGTCAAGCCGACCATCATCTACGGCCTGTTCGCGGCGATCCTCGGCGGCGGGCTGTTGTTCGGCCGCTCCTTCATCGCCGTGATGTTCGACCAGATGTTCAACCTGACCCCGCAGGGCTGGCGCATCCTCACGCTGCGCTGGGCGCTGTTCTTCGCCGGCATGGCCATCCTGAACGAGATCGTCTGGCGCACCCAGAGCACGGATTTCTGGGTGAACTTCAAGGTGTTCGGCGTGACCCCGCTGACCATGATTTTCGCCATCGCGCAGATGCCGCTGACCAAGCGCTACGGGATCGAGCCGGCGTCGCTGGAGGCGAGCGAGGCCGAGGCGGGGGATGTAAGGAAAAGGTGACGGTCTCGTGTCCTGGACGCGCCAAGCGCGAGCCGGGACCCAGGCTCTCTCCAGAAGTACCTTCGTGGTGACGTGGGCCCCGGCTCTGCAGCGCACCGCTTACGCGCTGCGCCGCGTCCGGGGCACGAGAGCGGAGCTCAGCTCCCCGCCTTCAACGCCTTCTCCATCTGCGGCAACAACACGGTCCGCAGATTGTCCGGCGTGATCGGTCCCACCAGCTTGTAGACGATGGTGCCTTCGCGCCCGACGACGAACGTCTCCGGCACGCCATAGACGCCCCATTCGATCGAGGCGCGGCCGTTGGCGTCCACACCGACGCGGCCGAACGGGTTGCCGTAGCGGCCGAGGAAACGGCGCGCGTTGTCGGCCGTGTCCTTGTAGTTGATGCCGACGAGCTGGAAGCGCTTGTCCTTGGCGAGCTCGGTCAGGAGCGGCGCCTCGTCATGGCAGGGCACACACCAGGACGCCCAGACATTGACGAGGCTGACCTTGCCCTTGAACGCGGCGGGATCCAGGCCCGGCACCTGCGAATTGTCGGCCAGCAATCCCTCGAGCGGCGGCAGCGCGGTCTGCGGCGCCGGCCGGCCGATCAGCGCGGACGGAATCCGCGAGGGATCGCCGCTGCCGAGCCGGAACCAGAATAGCAGCGCCAGGGCGATGAAGGCGATCAGCGGCAGCACCATCAGGAAGGTGCGGCGCTGCGGCGGAGCGGAAGTCGGTTGATCGCTCATGATTGATCGCTCACGGCGTGTCCGTTGCGCTGCGTCCGGAGCGGCGCGTGACGCCGCTGCGGTCGAGCTCGCGCAGGCGCTCGGTCTGGCTGCGATAGTCGAGCACGATCCAGCCGATCAGGATCACGACCACGAGCGCCGCCGCAGCATAGGACGTCACGATGAAGGACGCGTAGGGACCAAGTGACATCGTCATGCGGCCTTCTGGCTCGCCTGCATCATCTGCAAGGAGCGGACGCGGCGGCGCAAAATCTCGTTGCGCATCGCCGCCAGGTGCAACGTGACGAACAGCAGCGTGAACGCGATGGCCATCAGCAGCAGCGGGATCAGGAACGATTTGTCGAGCGTCGAGCCGCCCATGCGCATCACCGACGCCGGCTGGTGCAGCGTGTTCCACCAATCGACCGAGAATTTGATGATGGGCAGGTTGATCGCGCCGACCAGCGTCAGCACCGCGGCCGCGCGTGCCGCGCGCGAGGGATCCTCGACCGCGCGCCACAGCGCCATCAGGCCGAGATACATCAGGAAGAGGATCAGCACCGAGGTCAGCCGCGCGTCCCATTCCCAATAGGTGCCCCACATCGGCCGGCCCCACAGCGATCCCGTGAGCAGCGCGAGAAAGGTGAAGGCGGCGCCGATCGGCGCGGCGGCTTTGGCGGCGACGTCGGCGAGCGGATGCCGCCACACCAGCGTGCCCAATGAGGCGATGCTCATCACGCCCCAGACGAACATCGACAGCCAGGCGTTGGGCACGTGGATGAACATGATCTTCACCGTCGCGCCCTGCTGGTAGTCGTCGGGCGCGAGAGCGGACTGGTAGAGGCCGATGGTGAGCAGGATGACGGTCGCGGCCACAAGCCACGGCAGTACCCGCGCCGTCAGCGCGAGGAACCGTGTCGGATTGGCGAGATCGATCAGCGTCATGGTATTCTGATAATCACAGGTCAGCACTCACGCAATCAGCATAAAAGCGCGCAGCGAAAGTTGATCGGGGTCAAGGGCAATCCGGCCCATTTCAATCGAGACCATGGCGCAGGCTCGCCGCCGCCGCGAAAGGGCCGATGACGAGGCTGACCAGCGACAGCGCGCACAGGATCGAGAACGGCGCGCCGAACGTCATGGGACCGACGATCACGGCCTGCGAGGCCGCGACGCCGAAAATCAGCACCGGGATCGACAGCGGCAGCACCAGCACGGCCATCAACAGTCCGCCCCGGTGCAGCGTCACCGCAAGCGCCGCGCCGATCATGCCGGTGAAGGTCAGCGCCGGCGTACCGGCCAGGAGCGTCAGCGCCACCGCCCCGGTTGCAACCATGTCGAGGTTGAGCAGCAGGCCGAGCACCGGGGTTGCGACAATCAGTGGCAGGCCCGCGGCCAGCCAATGCGCCAGCGCCTTGGCGGCGCAGGCGAGTTCCAGCGGCGTCCGGCTCATCGTGATCAGGTCGAGCGAGCCGTCCTCGTGGTCGGCCATGAACAGCCGGTCCAGGGTGAGCAGGCTCGCCAGCAGCGCGCCGAGCCACAGGATCGCCGGCCCGAGCCGCGACAGCAGCGCCAGATCCGGCCCCACCGCGAACGGCATCAGGACGACGACGGTCAGGAAGAACAGCACGCCGATCAGCGCCCCGCCGCCGACGCGGAGTGCGATCCGGATATCCCGGCGGATGAGGGCGGACAGGGCGGTCATGGGGTGGCTCCCCTGGGCGACGAGACGACCTCAGCCGGGTGCCCCAGGCAAACTGCGCTCCCTCCCCCCTTGCGGGGGAGGGCGGGGGAGAGGGGTAGCCCCGGGAGAGATGCTTTTGAAGCGTTGACGGCGAGCAACAGAGCGCTCGCCTCCCCAGCGCTAGAACCGAATCGCCCTACCGTGCCGCACCCCTCTCCCCGACCCTCCCCCGCAAGGGGGGAGGGAACGGAGAGAGCCGGGCCCGGCCGCTTGGAAAACTGAGGGTCCATCGGAATCATGCTGAACCCCCAATCCTCAGCTCCCGCGAATCGATGCCCAGCGGCGCATGCGTCGCCGCGATGATCAGGCCGCCTCGGCCGAGATGCTCCCGCATCAGGCCCTCGAACATGCCCTGGCCGGCCACGTCCAGCGCCGTGGTCGGCTCGTCCAGCAGCCAGACCGGGCGGCGCACCGTCAGCAGCCGGGCCAGCGACAGGCGGCGGCGCTGGCCGGCGGACAGGAAGGCGGCCGGCAAATGGGTGGCGTGATCGAGCCCGACGATGGCGAGGCTCTTGGCCGCATCACTGCGCTCGCCGCCCAGAAAATCAGCCCAGAATGACAGGTTTTCCGCCACGCTCAGCGCCGGCTTCAGGGCGTCGCGATGGCCGAGATAGTGGCACTGCTCCGGCAGCGTCAGCTCGGCATCGCCGCCGGCGAGCGCGATTGTCCCGCCGGCCGGAATCAGCAGGCCCGCGATCAGCCGCAGCAGCGAGGTCTTGCCCGAGCCGTTGCGGCCCACGACCGCCACGGCCTCGCCCGAGACCGCCTCGAAATCGAGCCCGGAGAACACCTCGCGGCCGCCGCGCACGCAGACGACCCCGCGTCCGGACAGCTGCATCTTGCCTTGGTTCAATCCGCTCAAAGCCTGGCCTCAGGAAATCTTGGGGTAGCGCATGGGAATTTTTGGCTCGCGGATTGCTGCGGCACGTTTGTGGCTGTGGCGGCGCGGTTAGAAAGCTTCTATAAGCCCGGAACTACTTGATGCAGCAACTTAACCTGCCCCTGCAAGCGACCCAGCCGGACTCGCTGACGGTGTTAAAATACCCCTTGCCGGGTATAACTAACAATTGGGATTTCCTACATGACCTCGCTCGACAGCTTCAAATGCAAAAAGACCCTCAAGGTCGGCGCCAAGACCTATGTCTATTACAGCCTGCCCACGGCCGAGAAGAATGGTCTGAAGGGAATTTCGAAACTCCCCTATTCGATGAAGGTTCTGCTCGAGAACCTCCTGCGCAACGAGGACGGCCGCACGGTCAAGAAGGAAGACATCGTGGCGGTGTCGAAGTGGCTGCGCAAGAAGTCGCTGGAGCATGAGATCGCATTCCGCCCGGCCCGCGTGCTGATGCAGGATTTCACCGGCGTGCCGGCCGTGGTCGACCTCGCCGCGATGCGCAACGCGATGCAGAAGCTCGGCGGCGATGCCGAGAAGATCAACCCCCTGGTGCCGGTCGACCTCGTCATCGACCACTCCGTGATCGTGAACTTCTTCGGCGACAACAAGGCCTTCGGCAAGAACGTCACCGAGGAATACAAGCAGAACCAGGAGCGCTACGAGTTCCTGAAGTGGGGCCAGAAGGCGTTCTCGAACTTCTCCGTCGTGCCGCCCGGCACCGGCATCTGCCATCAGGTTAATCTCGAATATCTCTCCCAGACGGTCTGGACCAAGAAGGAGAAGATGACGGTCGGCAAGAAGACCGGCACCTTCGAGGTGGCCTATCCCGACTCGCTGGTCGGCACCGACTCCCACACCACCATGGTCAACGGTCTCGCCGTGCTCGGCTGGGGCGTCGGCGGCATCGAGGCGGAAGCCTGCATGCTCGGCCAGCCGCTGTCGATGCTGCTGCCCACCGTCGTCGGCTTCAAGCTGAAGGGCGCGATGAAGGAAGGCGTCACCGCGACCGACCTCGTGCTGACCGTGACGCAGATGCTGCGCAAGCTCGGCGTGGTCGGCAAGTTCGTCGAGTTCTTCGGTCCCGGCCTTGATCACCTGTCCGTCGCCGACAAGGCGACCATCGCCAACATGGCGCCGGAATATGGCGCGACCTGCGGCTTCTTCCCGGTCGACGCTGCTGCGCTCGATTACCTCAAGACCTCCGGCCGCGCTCCGGCGCGCGTCGCGCTGGTGCAGGCCTATGCCAAGGCGCAGGGCCTGTTCCGCACCGCCAAGTCGGCCGATCCGGTGTTCACGGAAACGCTGACCCTCGACCTCGGCGACGTAGTTCCCTCGATGGCCGGTCCGAAGCGTCCCGAAGGCCGCATCGCGCTGCCGTCGGTCGCCGAAGGCTTTTCGCTCGCGCTCGGCACCGAGTACAAGAAGACCGACGAGCCCGGGAAGCGCTTTGCCGTCGACGGCAAGAACTTCGAGATCGGTCATGGCGACGTCGTGATCGCCGCCATCACCTCCTGCACCAACACCTCGAATCCGAGCGTCTTGATCGGCGCCGGCCTGCTTGCGCGCAACGCTGCCGCCAAGGGCCTCAAGGCAAAACCGTGGGTGAAGACGTCGCTCGCGCCGGGCAGCCAGGTGGTCGCGGCCTATCTCGCCGATTCCGGTCTGCAGGCCGATCTCGACAAGGTCGGCTTCAACCTGGTCGGCTTCGGCTGCACCACCTGCATCGGCAATTCCGGTCCGCTGCCCGAGGAGATCTCGAAGTCGATCAACGACAACGGCATCGTCGCGGCCGCCGTGCTCTCCGGCAACCGCAACTTCGAAGGCCGCGTCTCGCCGGACGTGCAGGCGAACTATCTCGCTTCGCCGCCGCTGGTCGTCGCCCACGCGCTCGCGGGCAGCGTCACCAAGAACCTCGCCGTCGAGCCGCTCGGTGAAGGCAAGGACGGCAAGCCGGTGTACCTCAAGGACATCTGGCCGACGACGAAGGAGATCAACGCTTTCATGAAGAAGTTCGTGACCGCGTCGATCTTCAAGAAGAAGTATGCCGACGTGTTCAAGGGCGACACCAACTGGCGCAAGATCAAGACGGTCGAGAGCGAGACCTATCGCTGGAACATGAGCTCGACCTATGTGCAGAACCCGCCCTATTTCGACGGCATGAAGAAGGAGCCGGAGCCGGTCACCGACATCATCGAGGCGCGCATCCTCGCCATGTTCGGTGACAAGATCACCACCGACCACATCTCGCCGGCCGGTTCGATCAAGCTCACCTCGCCCGCCGGCAAATATCTCAGCGAACACCAGGTGCGTCCGGCCGACTTCAACCAGTACGGCACGCGTCGCGGCAACCATGAAGTGATGATGCGCGGCACCTTCGCCAACATCCGCATCAAGAACTTCATGCTGAAGGGCGCTGACGGAAATATCCCGGAAGGCGGTCTCACCAAGCACTGGCCCGACGGCGAGCAGATGTCGATCTACGACGCCGCGATGAAGTACCAGCAGGAGCAGGTGCCGCTGGTGGTGTTCGCCGGTGCCGAATACGGCAACGGTTCCTCGCGCGACTGGGCTGCGAAGGGCACGCGCCTGCTCGGCGTCCGCGCCGTGATCTGCCAGAGCTTCGAGCGTATCCACCGCTCCAACCTGGTCGGCATGGGCGTGCTGCCGCTGACCTTCGAGGAAGGCACCTCCTGGTCGTCGCTCGGCCTGAAGGGCGACGAGAAGGTCACGCTGCGCGGCCTGGTCGGCGACCTGAAGCCGCGTCAGAAGCTGACCGCGGAGATCGTCTCCGGCGACGGTTCGTTGCAGCGGGTTTCGCTGCTTTGCCGCATCGATACGCTGGACGAGCTCGATTACTACCGGAACGGCGGCATTCTGCACTACGTGTTGCGCAAGCTCGCGGCCTAAGCGCGAATTTGTGAACGGTGGCTCACCGCGACGTGAGTAGAAGGTTAAACGAGGGCGGCCTATCACAAGGCCGCCTTCGTGCGTTAGAACACGCGTCCGATGGTCCCGCCCGGCGGAAAACCTCGCCCCGGACGGGTGAGTGTACGATGCCCGTAAGACTACGGTGACCATCAGGCGATAGGATCTTCCCCCACGCGTGCGAGGTGTGACGTTCAAAATGACTGCAATGATGGCTTCTAATCTGGTTTCGCGCTGGTCCGGTGCACTCTGGTCGGGAGCACTTGGTATCTGCGCCATCGTCGCCGTCATCCGTCCCGCCGAGGCTGATCCTCGCGCCGTAGTCGAGCTCTTCACATCGCAAGGCTGCTCCTCCTGCCCGCCCGCCGACCAGGTCATCGGCGATCTCTCCAACGACCCGTCGATCATCGCGCTGAGCATGCCGATCGACTATTGGGATTATCTCGGCTGGAAGGACACGCTTGCGGATTCGCGCTTCTCGGCGCGGCAGCGCGCCTATTCGCGCATGCGCGGCGACCGCGAGGTCTATACGCCGCAAGTCGTGGTCAACGGTTCGACGCATGTCATCGGCAGCGATCGCGCCGGCATCGAGAGCGCGATCGGCAAGACCGACAACGGCACAGGCGTAATGAGCGTGCCGGTGACGATGTCGCTTGCAGGCAAGCAGATCAACGTCTCGGTGGCGGCGAGCAAGGAGTCGGCGGTCTCGCATGGTGAGGTCTGGATCTGCTCGATCACGAAATCGGTGCCGATCGCAATCAGCCGTGGCGAAAACCGCGGGCAGCAGATCACCTATCACAACGTCGTGCGCAACCTGCTCAAGGTCGGCGACTGGAACGGGCGTCCAGAAAGCTGGACGGTGCCGTTGGAAAATCTCACGCGCGATGGCGTCGACGGCGCTGTGGTCTATGTCCAGGACGGCAGCCGTGAGAAGCCGGGTGCGATGCTCGGCGCGGCGTACACGTCGCTGCACTAGATCCGATCTCTCTCGCCAACGTCGCACTCGCTCTCACGCCTCATGGTGAGGAGCGCGCCCTCGCGCGCGAGGCGGACGATGCTACGCATCGCCGCGAGAACCATGCAGGCGCGGCTGATGCAGCGCGGCCTTCCATCCTGCGAGACGCCGCTTCGCGGCTCCCCAGGATGAGGGGAGAGAGTTGTCGTCGCGTTAATCAGAGGGAAGTTGGTCGTGCCGGAAACATCTCGGCACAAACCAAAAAGGACCAACTTGCGTTGGCCCTCCTTGTCGCGCGTACAGACCCGATCCTGACGGCCCCGGGGGGCTGGGGGCTGAGGAATCCGGAACCGAAAGGACCGGGTCAACGCACACAGGTCTTTTCGCAATGCAGGGCGGCAGGCGCTTGGCGGAAAAGCGGCGATATCAAGATTCCTTCTAACGATCCCGTGACGGTTTGCCGCGACAGAATTCCACTCCTGCGTGTGCTCCGATTCGCACCCGATTCAATCAGTTGAGTGAAGAGCCCCTTGCGGCGGGGAACAGTTGGCGCGATCATGCAATTGTCATGATCCGCGGTTCCGGGGACGGTCCTTCGCGGATGCGATCATACCGCGAGATGAGGAGGCGCTCGATGAGTCTGACGCCGGAGGATGCCGATCCGAGCGAGCAGCGCGCAGTGGCGCGCCCCACCGCTGCGAATGCCCAACCCAACCGGGTGACATTCAACCGGCTGGAACTGAACCGCATCCTCAACCTGTACGGCCGCATGGTCGCCGACGGCGAGTGGCGCGACTATGCCATCGACTTCCTGAAGGACCGTGCGGTGTTCTCGGTCTTCCGCCGCGCCTCGGAGGTGCCGATCTATCGGATCGAGAAGGACCCGCGGCTGGCGCGCAAGCAGGGCATGTACAGCGTGATCTCGGCGACCGGCCTGATCCTGCGCCGCGGCCACGAGCTCGAGCGCGTGCTGCTGGTGATCGATCGCAAGCTGGCGGTGGTTTAGCCTTACGGACGGTGCCGTAGGGTGGGCAAAGGCGCACCGCGCCGTGACCCACCATCTTTCCTCAATCGCCGGGCATGGTGGGCACGCTTCCGCCTTCGCTCTCCGAGCTAGGGCGGACAAGTCGCTTTGCCCGCCCTACGAGACCGAGGCTATTTCGGCACCGTGCTCGCGCCCTCGCCCAGATCCCGCTGCATCATCACCGTGTCGAGCCAGCGGCCGAATTTCAGGCCAACATTGGGATGCGTGCCGATCATCTTGAAACCGCCGCGCGTGTGCACGCCGATCGAACCGGCATTGGCGGAATCGCCGATCACCGCGATCATCTGGCGGAAGCCGCGCGCCTCGCATTCGACGATCAGCCGGTCCAGCAGCAACGAGCCGATGCCGCGGCGGTGGAACGTGGGATCGAGATAGATCGAGTTCTCGACCGTGAAGCGGTAGGCCGGCCGCGGCCGGTAGGCGCCGGCATAGGCATAGCCGGCGACGCTACGATCGAGGATGGCGACGAAATAGGGATAGCCGCCGTCGATCAGCGCGCGGTAGCGGCGCGTCATCTCGGCCAGATCCGGCGGCGCCAGCTCGAATGTCGCGGTGCCCTCGCGGACGGCCTGCTTGTAGATGGCGGTGATGGCGGGAAGGTCGGCCTCAATGGCGGGCCTGATCTCAGGTGCGGACATGGCGGCGAGATTAGAGCCTTCCCGCGGTCACTGGAAGGGGCAACGGCGCTTCCCCATGCTCCGTCATTGCCAGCGCAGCAGCCCTCCAACCTTCTCCGCTGTCATACCCCGCGCAGGCGGGGCATCCAGTACTCCGAGACAGCGCGGCTAGAACCGAGCCGCCGCGGCGTACCGGATCGCTCGCCCCAGTGCGCAATTGCGCACAAGGCGGGCGATGACGGCGGGGGGCGTCGCGCATCCCGGCCCAAACAAAAACCCCGGCCTCTCGGCCGGGGTTCGTATCCGTTCCCTCGTCGAAGCGCTTAGTCGCGCTGGCCGAGGAGCTGCAGGAGCAGCGTGAACAGGTTGATGAAGTTCAGGTACAGCGACAGCGCGCCGGTGATGGCCGCACGCTCTGCGATGTCACCGCCGGCCGAGGCGTAGCCGTAGATGTAGTCGTTCTTCAGCCGCTGGGTGTCCCAGGCGGTGAGGCCGGCGAACACCAGCACGCCGACCACGGACACGATGAACTGCAGCATCGTGCTCGCCAGGAACAGGTTGACCAGGCTCGCGATGATGATGCCGATCAGGCCCATGAACAGGAACGAGCCCATCCCGGTCAGATCACGCTTGGTGGTGTAGCCGTAGAGGCTCAGTGCGCCAAACGTGGCCGCGGTGATAAAGAACACCCGCACGATCGAGGTGTGCGTGAACACCAGGAAGATCGAGGACAGCGAGATGCCCATCAGCGCCGCGAACACCCAGAACAGGATCTGCGCGGTCGAGGGGGCGAGACGGTTGATGCCCGCCGAGATTACGAACACCATCGCGAGCGGCGCGAGCATGAACAGCCACTTCAGGGGGCTGACGAACATCGCGTAGCCGAACGGCGTCAGGAACAGCTTGCCGACGCGGACGGCTTCTGGGGTCGGAACGTCGGTCACGGCGGCCATATAGACGCCGAGCGCGGCCAGGCCGGTGATGGCGAGGCCGATGCTCATGTAATTGTAGATGCGCAGCATATAGGCGCGCAGGCCGGCATCGACCGTCGCGGCGTCAACACGCCCGGCGGCCCTGCCGAAAGGAGAAGCGTAGTTACGGTCTAGGTCCGACATGGTCGAATTCCCGTTGGTTAGCCCGGTCCGGCATGAGGGTCGCCATGCCGCCGGTTCGTCAAATTCTATCTCGGATACCGATCTGTGCCGACTAAATTCTGGCTCATAATCGGGGGTCCGAACCCATTGGATATGTGGGAAACTAACACATTCGCTGCAACCGTCCACGCGCGGCTGAATGTCGCCCTCGCCCGCAATCCTGGCGAGCAGACGTGGTTAATCGCTGGAATCGTGCGATTCCGACATCGCGGGGTCGCCCGCTACCATTTGTCACAAATTCCGCAACACCGTGGCGGGCTTTTTGTTCAATGCCAGCAGCGTCCCGGCGAGCCCAAGTCCGACCGTGACGACCAGGGCCGCCGCGACCACGCCGGCCGCGCTGCCGGCCTGCCAGACGAAACTCAGCGTCATCAGCCGCGTCACGATCATCCAGGCCGCGACGCTGCCGGCGATCACGCCGAACACCGCGGTGGCAAGTCCGATCAGCAGGTATTCGAGGGCATAGGCGCCGAGCAGCCGCAGCCGGGTCGCGCCGAGGGTCTTGAGGATCACCGCATCATAGACCCGGTGGCGGTGGCCGGCGGCGAGCGCGCCGCCCAGCACCAGGATCGCCGAGATCAGGGTCACGGCGCTGGCGCCGCGGATCGCGAGCGCCAGATTGGTCACGACCGCGCCGACCGTCTCCATCACCTCGCGCACGCGCACGCTCGTCACCATCGGATAGGTGTCGGCGACTTGCCTGATGATCTTGCCGTCGCCGGCCGCAGTGCCGCCGGCCTCGGTGAGCGTCGCGATATGGGTGTGCGGCGCGCCCTTGAAGGCGTTCGGCGAGAACACCAGCACGAAATTGATGCCCATGCCCTGCCAGTCGATGGTGCGCAGATTGCCGATTTTGGCCGGGATGTCGCGGCCGAGCACGTTGACCACGATCTCGTCGCCGAGCTTGAGGCCGAGCCCGTCGGCGATCTTCTTCTCCATCGAGACCAGCAGGGGGCCGGAATAGTCGGCGCTCCACCATTCGCCCTCGACCACCTTGGAACCCTTCGGCAGCTCGGCGGTATAGGTCAGGCCGCGGTCGCTTTGCAGCACCCATTCGGAATCGGTGGTGGGCTTGAGGTCCTCGGCACGCACGCCGCGCGCAGCAACGATGCGGCCGCGCAGCATCGGCACGTCCTCGACCTTTGCGCCCGGCGCGATCCGGCGCAGATAGCCGTCGAACTGCTCGGCCTGCGTGCTCGGGATGTCGATGAAGAAGAACGACGGCGCGTGCTCGGGGAGGGCCGCAAGGAACTGCCGGCGCAGATTGCCGTCGATCTGGGTGATGGTGACGAGCACGGCGAGCCCGAGCCCGAGCGACAGCACGACGGATGGCGTCAGCGCGCCCGGCCGGTGGATGTTGGCGATCGCCAGCCGCAGCATCGGCAGGCGCGTGCGCGGCAGCCGGCGCGCGATCGTCATCAGCAGGGCGGCGATGCCGCGGAGCAGGGCGAACACGACGACGGAGGAGGCCACGAACACCGCGGCGATGCGCTTGTCGAAGGACAATCCGATCACGACCGCGATCAGCAGCGCGATCACGACGGCCATGAACACGACATAGCTCCAGCGCGGCCGGTGCCATTCGGAGCTGATGGTGTCGCGGAACAGCGCGGCGACTGGCACGTCGTGCACGCGCCCGAGCGGCCACAGGCCGAAGGCAAGCGCCGTGAGCAGGCCATAGACGAAGGACAGCGCGAGTTCGTCGGCATGCACGGCCGGCACCACCGGCAGCGGCAGCAGCTTTCCGAACAGGCCGACGATGGCGAACGGCATGGCGGCGCCGAGCGCGAGGCCGATCACCGAGCCAATTCCCGCCAGCAGGAGGACCTGCGCCAGATAGATGCCGAACACGTCGCGGCCGGTGGCGCCGACCGCCTTGAAGGCCGCGATGACCTCGAGCCGGCGGTCGATATGGCTCTTGACGGCATTGGCGACGCCGACGCCGCCGACCAGGAGCGCGGCGAGGCCGACCAGCGTCAAGAATTGCGTGAAGCGGTTGATGTTGCGCTCGAGCTGCGGCGAGGCATTGGAGCGGCTGCGGATCTCCCAGCCGGCCTGCGGCGCAGCGTTGCGCGCGTCCGCGATGAAGGTGTCGGTGGCGCGCTCGCTGTTGCCGGTGTCAGGCAGCTTCACCCGGTAGACCCAGCGCACCAGGCTGCCGGGCTGGATCAGGCCGGTGGCGCGCAGGCCCGCCTCGCTGATCAGGAAGCGCGGCCCGAAACCGATGCCGCCGGCGAGCTTGTCGGGCTCGGCTTCGACGGTGCTGCGGATCTGGAACGTTGCGCTCCCGATGGTGACGCGGTCGCCGGTCTTCAGCGACAGCCGCGCCAGCAGCGTCGGATCGGCGGCGGCACCGAACGCGCCGTCGCGCTCCGCGAGCAGGTCGGACATCGGCAGCGGCGGCGCCAGCGTCAGCTGACCCAGCATCGGATAGGTGTCGTCGACCGCCTTCATCTCGACCAGCGCGAGCTGGCCGTCGGCGGAGCGCGCCATCCCGCGCAAGGTCGCTGCGGTGGAGACGGTGCCGCGCGAGCGCAGGAAGGAGACTTCCTCGGGCTTCGCCTCGCGCTGGAACAGCACGAAGGAGACGTCGCCGCCGAGCAGCGTGCGGCCCTCGCGCGCGAGACCGTCGCTCAGGCTCGCCGAGACCGAGCCGACGCCGGCGATGGCCATCACGCCGAGCGCGATGCAGGCGATGAAAACATAGAAGCCGCGCAGGCCCCCGCGCAATTCGCGCAGCGCGTAGCGCAGCGACAGCGCGACGCCGTTGGGTTTTGGGAACGGTTCGGCCGCGATGCTCATGCCGGCGCAGACTGGGTGTCGATGCGGCCGGAGCGCAGCCGGATCACGCGATCGCAGCGCTGCGCGAGCGAGGAATCGTGCGTGACCAGCACCAGCGTCATGCCGCGCTCGGCGTGTTTGTTGAACAGAAGATCGACGATCTGTTTTCCGGTGGCCTCGTCGAGATTGCCGGTCGGCTCGTCCGCGACGAGGATGGCGGGATCGGGCGCCAGCGCGCGGGCGAGCGCGACGCGCTGTTGCTCGCCGCCGGACAGCTGCGTCGGATAGTGATGCAGGCGATCGCCGAGCCCGACCGATTGCAGCTCCTGCGCCGCGCGTCTTGCAGCGTCAGGGTTGCCGGCGAGTTCGAGCGGCACGGCGACGTTCTCGAGCGCCGTCATGGTCGGGATCAGATGGAAGGACTGGAAGACGATGCCGACCTGGCGGCCGCGGAAGCGGGCCAGCGCGTCCTCGTCGAGGGCATTGAAAGGCGTGCCTGACACCACCACCTCTCCGCTATCAGGACGCTCCAGCCCCGCCATCACCATCAGCAGCGTGGATTTGCCCGAGCCTGACGGGCCGATCAGGCCGATCGTCTCGCCCGAGGCGACCCGCAGGCTGATATCCTTGAGGATGTGAACGCGTGCCGCGCCCGTACCCAATGAAAGATTGACGTTGGAGATGGCGATGGTGTCCGGCGCGGTGCCGGCGAGCGAAGAGGTTTCGATGCGACTATCCATGGTCCGGTCATATGGCAACTCCGCACACGCGGTCGAGAGGCGTTACGGATTCTTCATGCACATAGCCGTGTTGATGATCGCTTTGATGACGGTGGTGGATCCGGCGTGGGCCGAAGCGGCAAAGCCGGTCAAGCTTGTCGTTCTCGGCGATTCCCTGAGCGCCGGCCTCGGCCTCCCGGCCCAGGACGCATTCCCCACAAAGCTTCAAAAAGCCTTGCAGGCCAAAGGCATAGCAGTCGACATGACCAATGCCGGCGTGTCCGGCGACACCTCGTCCGGCGGCCGTGACCGGCTCGACTGGTCGGTCCCGGACGGAACCGACGGCGTGATCGTCGAGCTCGGTGCCAACGACGCGCTGCGCGGCATCGATCCCGATTTGACGCGTACCGCGTTGACCGACATTGTCCAGCGATTGAAGACACGCAAGATCGCGGTGATGCTGTGCGGCATGCTGGCGCCGCCGAATTACGGCGCGGAATACGCCGCGCGCTTCAATTCGATTTATCCGGATCTTGCGAAAAAATTCGACGTGCCGCTCTATCCGTTCTTCCTCGACGGCGTCGCGGCCGACGCCAAGCTCAACCAGGCCGACGGCATTCATCCGACCGCGGCCGGCGTCGACATCATCGTTAACAACATCATGCCCAGCGTGGAGGCATTTTTGCGCAACATAAGCGAGCAGCGCCGCTGAAAAGCGGGCAGCGCTAACCGTAATTCCCAGGGTTTTACCGGGGTGAGGCGCGCGATGCTTCGCAGAGTCACACAACTGCGATAGGAATCAGGGTACCGGTGATTCGTCGCCGGCTCTACAATTTGGATATGATCCTTCCCAGGGATCATGCCCAAGCATCGGGAGTGCGAAACGATGCCGCGTTTGTTCACAGGTCTGGAAATTCCGGCCGAGATCGGCCAGACGCTTTCCAATTTGCGGGGCGGCCTTCCCGGCGCCCGCTGGATCGATCCCGAAAATTATCACGTTACCCTGCGCTTCATCGGCGATATCGACGGCATGTCCGCCAACGAGATCGCATCGATGCTGTTTCGCGTTGATCGCAAGCCCTTCGAGGTGAAGGTGCAGGGGCTCATGAGCTTCGGCGGCCGCAAGCCGCGCGCGGTGGTCGCAACCATCGCGCCGAGCAAGCCGCTGATGGAATTGCAGGCCGAGCTCGAACGCATGATGCAGCGGATCGGCCTCGACCCTGAGGGGCGCAAGTTCACCCCGCATGTCACGCTGGCCCGGCTGCACGACGCGTCCGACCGCGACGTCGCCGACTATCTCTCGCTGCGCGGTTACTTCCCGAGCAAAGCGTTCATGGCCGAACGTTTTGTCTTGTTCTCGTCACGCGCATCGACCGGCGGCGGCCCCTATGTGGTCGAGGACGCCTACGAGCTGTGTGAGTGAGCTAGCTCTCGTGCCCCAGACGCGGCGCAGCGCCATCAGCGCGTTTACGCGCGCCTTCGACACGCTACGGCGGTGCGCTGCTGGGCCGGGGCCCATCGCTCCACGATGGATGTACGAAATAGTGGGTCCCCGCTCTGCGCAGCGTCACTGCTTCCCGTAGCGCGTCCGGGACGCGGAACGCATACCCCGCCCACCAATTCACGGCTTGCAATTTCCGCGCATCTCTGGCGGTAAAGAGCTATGCTCTCCACTCCCAGTTCCTCATTCCGCGAGGCATACCAGGCCCAGATCGCGTCCGGCGCGATCGAGCCCGATGCTGCGCAGGCCGACATCGCCGAAGCCTATGCGGCGCTCGATCAGCGGCTCGCGAATTACAAGCCGCAGCGCAAGCAGGGCCTGCTCAGTCGTTTGTTCAGCGGCGACAAGGACGAGGCGCCGCGCGGGCTCTACGTCCATGGCGAGGTCGGCCGCGGCAAGACCATGCTGATGGATCTGTTCTTCCAGCACAGTACCGTCGAGCACAAGCGCCGCGCGCATTTCCACGAGTTCATGGCGGAAGCGCATGAGCGCATCTACGATTATCGCCAGGGCATCTCGCGCGGCGAGATCGCCGATGGCGACGTCATCACGCTGACCGCGAACGCGATCTTCGAGGAAAGCTGGCTGCTTTGCTTCGACGAATTCCACGTCACCGACATCGCGGACGCGATGATCCTCGGCCGCCTGTTCGCAAAGCTGTTCGAGCTCGGCACCGTGGTGGTCGCGACCTCCAACGTCGCGCCCGACGATCTCTACAAGGGCGGCCTGAACCGTTCGCTGTTCCTGCCCTTCATCAAGCAGATCACCGACCACATGGACGTGCTGCGGCTCGATGCGCGCACGGATTTCCGCCTGGAAAAGCTTCAGGGCGTGCCGATGTGGCTGACGCCGGCCGACGGCGACGCGGACGCAGCCCTCGGCCGCGCCTGGTCGAAGATGACCGGCGGCGCCAAATGCAAGTCGCGCGATATTTCGTTCAAGGGCCGCATCCTGCACGTGCCGTGCTCGGCCCATGGCGTGGCGCGGTTCGGATTTGCGGATCTCTGTGAAAAACCGCTCGGCGCGTCCGACTACCTCCGGCTCGCGCACGACTACCACACCATCCTGGTCGACCATATTCCAGTGATGGATTTTTCCCAGCGCAACGCCGCCAAGCGTTTCATCACGCTGATCGATACGCTCTATGACAATGCCGTGAAGCTGATGGCCTCGGCCGATGCCAATCCGATCTCGCTCTACCTCGCCCACGAGGGCAACGAGGCCATGGAGTTCAAGCGGACGGCGTCGCGCCTGATCGAGATGAGCTCGGAATCCTATCTGGCGCTGCCTCACGGCCGCAAGGATTCTACCGCCAGCGGCTCCACCAAGGGCCTGGTGGAGACTTAAGTCCTATTTGCCAGCGCTGTCATTCCGGGGCGTCGCGAAGCGACGAGCCCGGAATCCATACTCCCGCTGGTGGTTATGGATTCTCAGATGCGCAATTGCGCATCGTAGCTCGCGACTTTCGTCGCGCCCCGGAATGACAGGGATGCGCTTCAATGTTCGCCAAGCCCGACAATTGGGCATCCACCGACTTGAACGGGGGGAGCGAAAGGGATAACCACCCGTCTCAGTTTTCCCCTCCTTAACGTGTCTAAAGGACAGGTTCACATGGCGCGCGACAAGATTGCTTTGATTGGCTCCGGTCAGATCGGCGGAACGTTGGCTCATCTCATCGGCCTGAAAGAACTGGGCGACGTAGTGATGTTCGACATCGCCGAGGGCGTGCCGCAGGGCAAGGCGCTCGACATCGCCCAGTCCTCGCCGGTCGACGGTTTCGACGCGCACTACACCGGCGCCAATTCTTACGAAGCCCTCGACAACGCAAAGGTCTGCATCGTCACCGCCGGCGTGCCGCGCAAGCCCGGCATGAGCCGCGACGATCTCCTCTCCATCAACCTCAAGGTCATGGAGCAGGTCGGCGCCGGTATCAAGAAATACGCCCCCGACGCCTTCGTCATCTGCATCACCAACCCGCTCGACGCGATGGTGTGGGCGCTGCAGAAGGCTTCGGGCCTGCCGCACAAGAAGGTCGTCGGCATGGCCGGCGTGCTGGATTCCTCGCGCTTCCGCTACTTCCTGGCCGACGAGTTCAACGTCTCGGTCGAGGACGTCACCGCCTTCGTGCTCGGCGGTCACGGCGACACCATGGTGCCGCTGGTGAAGTACTCCACCGTCGCCGGCATTCCGCTGCCCGACCTCGTCAAGATGGGCTGGACCTCGCAGGCGCGTCTCGACGAGATCGTCGACCGCACCCGCAACGGCGGCGCCGAGATCGTCAATCTGCTCAAGACCGGCTCGGCCTTCTACGCGCCCGCCGCGTCCGCGATCGCGATGGCCGAGAGCTATCTGCGTGACAAGAAGCGCGTGCTGGCCAGCGCCGCCTACCTCAACGGCGAATACGGCGTGAAGGACATGTATGTCGGCGTGCCCGTCGTGATCGGCGCCAAGGGTGTCGAGCGCGTCGTCGAGATCGAGCTCACCGGCAAGGACCGCGAGGCGTTCGACAAGTCGGTCGGCGCCGTACAGGGCCTGGTCGATGCCTGCAAGAAGATCGCACCCGATCTTCTCGGCCGCTAAGCGAGAGCAATCCCCGCCGAAGATCGAAAAACCGGTCTTCGGCGGTTTCATTTCCGGGCCCCGCGTCGGGCGGGTTCCGGGTCCGCAGTCCAGAGATCTCGATGTCAAAGAATCCGGGTTGCAGTTCCTGTGGTATATGGTATGCCAGCCACAAGACTGAGGTGGGCCCTAGAGGTCACCGCCCGCGGGTTCAGGGAGCGACCATATGAATATCCATGAATATCAGGCCAAAGCGCTGCTGAACGAGTTCGGCGTCGCGATCTCAAAGGGCGTCCCCGTCCTGAAGCCCGCGGACGCGGAAGCCGCCGCCAAGGTCCTCCCGGGCCCGGTCTGGGTGGTGAAGAGCCAGATCCACGCTGGTGGCCGCGGCAAGGGCAAGTTCAAGGAAGCCTCGGCCGGCGACAAGGGCGGCGTCCGCATCGCCAAGTCGGCCGCTGAGGTCACCGAATTCGCCAAGCAGATGCTGGGCGCCACCCTCGTGACGATCCAGACCGGCCCCGCCGGCAAGCAGGTCAACCGCCTCTACATCGAGGACGGCTCGGACATCGACAAGGAATTCTATCTCTCGCTCCTGGTCGACCGCGAAACCTCGCGCGTCTCGTTCGTCGTCTCGACCGAAGGCGGCGTCAACATCGAGGACGTCGCGCACAACACCCCTGAGAAGATCGTCACCTTCTCGGTCGATCCCGCGACCGGCATCATGGGCCATCACGGCCGCACCGTCGCCAACGCGCTGAAACTCTCCGGTGATCTCGCCAAGCAGGCCGAGAAGCTCACCGCGCAGCTCTACACCGCCTTCGTCGCCAAGGACATGTCGATGCTGGAGATCAACCCGCTGGTCGTGACCAAGCAGGGCCAGCTCCGCGTGCTTGACGCCAAGGTGTCGTTCGACGACAACGCGCTGTTCCGTCATCCCGAGGTGCTCGCGCTGCGCGACGAGACCGAGGAAGACGCCAAGGAAATCGAGGCGTCCAAGTACGACCTCAACTACGTCACCCTCGACGGCAATATCGGCTGCATGGTCAACGGCGCCGGCCTCGCCATGGCGACGATGGACATCATCAAGCTCTACGGCATGGCGCCGGCGAACTTCCTCGACGTCGGCGGCAGCGCCAGCAAGGAAAAGGTCGCGGCCGCCTTCAAGATCATCACCGCCGATCCCAACGTGAAGGGCATCCTGGTCAACATCTTCGGTGGGATCATGAAGTGCGACGTGATCGCCGAGGGCGTCACGGCCGCCGTGCGCGAGGTAGGCCTCAGCGTGCCGCTGGTGGTCCGCCTCGAAGGCACCAATGTCGAGCTCGGCAAGAAGATCATCCGTGAATCCGGCCTGAACGTGGTGCCGGCCGACAATCTCGACGACGCCGCGCAGAAGATCGTGAAGGCCGTCAAGGGAGGCTGAGGCCATGACCCAGGACCATCTCGCCGCATCATCTCCGCTTGCAGAGCACACGCGCCTCGCCGCGTTCGCCGGCGAATGGAATGGCGAAGAGGTGGTCTTCCCGTCGCGCTGGACGGAGGGCGGGCCGGCCACCTCTCACGTGGTGGCGCGCATGGATCTCAACGGGTTCTATCTGATCCAGGACTCGGCCCAGATGCGCGACGGCAAGCAGGTCTTCGCCACCCACGGCCTCTTCACCTACGATCGTGAGGACCGGACCTACAAATTGTTCTGGTACGACTCGCTCGGCTACACGCCGCCCTCGCCCGCCTCCGGCGGCTGGGTCGGCAAGACCCTGACGCTGGTGCGCGGCTCGCTCCGCGGCAATGCGCGCCACGTCTACGAAATCATCGACGACAATTCCTACTCGTTGAAGATCCAGTTCTCGCCGGACGCGGAAGGCTGGGCCGACGTGCTCACCGGCATCTACCGCCGCATCCACTGACCTCTCACTCGTTAGTTCGCGAAAGCAGACCTCATGTCCATCCTGATCGACAAGAACACCAAGGTCATCTGCCAGGGCTTCACCGGCAAGAACGGCACCTTCCACTCGGAGGCCGCGCTTGCCTACGGCACCAAGATGGTCGGCGGCACCTCGCCGGGCAAAGGCGGCGCCACCCATCTGGGCCTGCCGGTGTTCGACACGGTGCGCGAGGCGCGCGAGAAGACCGGTGCCGATGCGTCGGTGATCTACGTGCCGCCGCCGGGCGCGGCCGATGCGATCTGCGAAGCCATCGACGCGGAGATCCCGCTGATCGTCTGCATCACCGAAGGCATTCCTGTTATCGACATGGTCCGCGTGAAGCGCTCGCTGGCCGGTTCCAAGTCGCGCCTGATCGGGCCGAACTGCCCGGGCGTCATGACTGCCGGCGAGTGCAAGATCGGCATCATGCCCGCCAACATCTTCAAGACCGGCAGCGTCGGCATCGTCTCCCGCTCCGGCACGCTGACCTATGAAGCCGTGTTCCAGACCTCGCAGGAAGGCCTCGGCCAGACCACCGCGGTCGGCATCGGCGGCGACCCGGTCAAGGGCACCGAGTTCATCGACGTGCTGGAAATGCTGCTCGCCGACCCCAAGACCGAATCGATCATCATGATCGGCGAGATCGGCGGTTCCGCCGAGGAGGACGCCGCCCAGTTCCTCAAGGACGAGGCCAAGCGCGGCCGCAAGAAGCCGATGGTCGGTTTCATTGCCGGTGTCACCGCGCCTCCCGGCCGCCGCATGGGCCATGCCGGTGCGATCATCTCAGGCGGCAAGGGCGACGCCGGTTCCAAGACCGACGCGATGAAATCGGCTGGGATTACAGTGTCTCCGTCTCCCGCCCGCCTCGGCCACACGCTTGCCGAAAAGTTGAAAGGCTAATTCACTTCTTCGTACTTTTCCGGGCGAAGTTTCGTAGCAAATAGGATAAATGGTGCCTGTCGCGCTGGGCCTCTGCCGGGGAGCTCAGCGCCAGCGCCGTTTGTTATGCGCGAACCRAAATCGCCAGGAACTCAAGAATGTCTCGCCAGGACGCGAACGCAGCCTTTGCCCTCTCTTCCTTTTTGCAGGGCACCAACGCCACCTACATCGACGAAATCTACGCCCGCTACGAGAAGGACCCGTCCTCGGTCGACGCCGAGTGGCAGGAGTTCTTCAAGAGCCTCAACGACCAGCCCGGCGATATCAGCAAGAACGCCGAAGGCCCGTCCTGGGAGCGCGCCAACTGGCCGCTGACCCCGCAGGACGACCTCACCTCCGCCCTCGACGGCAACTGGGCCCAGGTCGAGAAGGCGGTCGGTGCCAAGATCGCCGCCAAGGCGCAGGCCCAGGCGGGCAACAAGGGCGCTGATTTCTCGTCCGCCGACCTGCTCCAGGCCACGCGCGACTCGGTCCGCGCGCTGATGCTGATCCGCTCCTACCGCATGCGCGGCCACTTCCACGCCAAGCTCGATCCGCTCGGCATCGAAGCCCCGCGCAACCGCGAAGAGCTCGATCCGCGCACCTACGGCTTCAGCGAAGCCGATTTCGACCGGAAGATCTTCCTCGATCACGTGCTCGGTCTCGAATACGCCACGCTGCGCGAGATCACCGCGATCTGCGAGCGCACCTACTGCCAGACGCTCGGCGTCGAGTTCATGCACATCAGCAACGCCGCGCAGAAGGCGTGGATCCAGGAGCGCATCGAGGGACCGGACAAGGAAATCTCGTTCACCCGCGAAGGCCGGCGCGCGATCCTGACGAAGCTGGTTGAAGCCGAAGGCTTCGAGAAGTTCTGCGACACCAAGTTCACCGGCACCAAGCGCTTCGGCCTCGACGGCGGTGAATCGCTGATTCCCGCGCTCGAGCAGATCATCAAGCGCGGCGGCAATCTCGGCGTGAAGGAAGTCGTGCTCGGCATGCCGCATCGCGGCCGCCTCAACGTGCTGACCCAGGTGATGGGCAAGGCGCACCGCGCCCTGTTCCATGAATTCAAGGGCGGCTCGGCCAACCCCGATGCGGTCGAAGGCTCCGGCGACGTCAAATATCACCTCGGCGCCTCCTCGGACCGCGAGTTCGACGGCAACCGCATCCATCTGTCGCTGACCGCCAACCCCTCGCACCTCGAGATCGTCGATCCCGTAGTGCTCGGCAAGGTCCGCGCCAAGCAGGACCAGCACGGCGATCCGCCGGACCAGCGCATCTCGGTGATGCCGCTGCTGATGCATGGCGACGCTGCGTTCGCCGGCCAGGGTGTGGTCGCGGAATGCTTCGGCCTGTCTGACCTGAAGGGCTACCGCACCGGCGGCTCCGTGCACTTCATCGTCAATAACCAGATCGGCTTCACCACCTATCCGCGCTACTCGCGCTCCTCGCCCTATCCGTCGGATGTGGCGAAGATGATCGACGCGCCGATCTTTCACGTGAACGGCGACGATCCGGAAGCGGTGGTTTTCGCGGCCAAGGTCGCGACCGAATTCCGGCAGAAATTCCACAAGCCCGTCGTCATCGACATGTTCTGCTACCGCAGGCATGGCCATAACGAGGGCGACGAGCCGGCTTTCACCCAGCCGGTGATGTACAAGAGGATCGCGGCGCATCCGTCGACGCTCGAGCTCTACGCCCGCCGCCTGATCAGCGAAGGCGTGATGACCGAGGGCGAGGTCGATAAGGCCAAGGCCGACTGGCGCGCGCGGCTCGATGCCGAGTTCGAGGCTGGCACCTCCTACAAGCCGAACAAGGCCGACTGGCTCGACGGCAAGTGGTCCGGCTTCAAGATCGCCGACCAGGAAGAGGACGCGCGCCGCGGCGTCACCGGCGTCGACACCGCCGAGCTGAAGGAAATCGGCCGCAAGATCACCAAGGTGCCGGATGGCTTCCGCGTCCACCGCACCATCCAGCGCTTCCTCGACAATCGCGCCAAGGCAATCGACACCGGCGCCGGCATCGATTGGGCGACCGGCGAAGCACTGGCGTTCTGCACGTTGCTCAACGAGAACCACCATGTCCGCCTGTCCGGGCAGGATTCCGAGCGCGGCACCTTCTCGCAGCGCCATTCGGTCCTGATCGACCAGGAAGACGAGAGCCGCTACACGCCGTTCAACCATCTCGGCCACGAGCAGGGACATTACGAGGTCATCAACTCGCTGCTGTCGGAAGAAGCCGTGCTCGGCTTCGAATACGGCTACTCGCTCGCTGAGCCGAACACGCTGACCCTGTGGGAAGCCCAGTTCGGCGACTTCGCCAACGGTGCGCAGGTCGTGTTCGACCAGTTCATCTCCTCGGGCGAGCGCAAATGGCTGCGCATGTCCGGCCTCGTCTGCCTCTTGCCGCACGGCTATGAAGGCCAGGGACCGGAGCACTCCTCGGCGCGTCTGGAGCGGTATCTGCAGATGTGCGCCGAAGACAACATGCAGGTGGTCTACCCGACCACGCCGGCGAACTACTTCCACGTGCTGCGCCGCCAGCTTCATCGCGAGATCCGCAAGCCGCTGATCCTGATGACGCCGAAGTCGCTGCTGCGTCACAAGCGGGCGGTGTCGCGTCTGGAGGAGCTCGCGAAGGGAACGACCTTCCACCGCATCCTCTATGATGACGCCCAGATGCTGCCGAACGAGGCGATCAAGCTCGTCCCCGACGAGAAGGTCCGCCGCATCGTGCTCTGCTCCGGCAAGGTTTATTACGACCTCTACGAGGAGCGCGAGAAGCGCGGCATCGACGACATCTACCTGATGCGCGTCGAGCAGCTTTATCCGGTGCCGCTGAAGGCGCTGGTGGCCGAGCTGTCGCGCTTCAAGAAGGCTGAAGTGGTGTGGTGCCAGGAAGAGCCCCGCAACATGGGCGCCTGGCACTTCATCGAGCCCTATCTGGAATGGGTGCTGAACCAGGTGCACGGTGTGAGCCGGCGTCCGCGTTATGTCGGCCGCGCCGCTTCCGCCGCGACCGCCACTGGTCTGATGTCCAAGCATCAGGCGCAGTTGAAGGCGTTCCTGGACGAAGCACTGAGCTGATCTTTCTGAACTGCGTCATGCCCCGCCTCGTGCGCAATCGCGCACTGGAGCGGGGCACCAGTACGCCGCGACGTCCGTGCAGAATACGAACGTCCGGCTTGCTGGATGGCTTGCCTTTCGCGGGCCGATGACGACCGAATTTTTGACCGCACCGGCGATCCCTTAAGGAAAAGACCATGACTGAAATTCGTGTGCCGACGCTCGGCGAATCCGTCACCGAGGCCACCATCGGCCGCTGGTTCAAGAAGGCCGGCGATCCCGTCGCCGTCGACGAGCCCTTGGTGGAGCTCGAGACCGACAAGGTCACCATCGAAGTCCCGGCCCCCTCGGCCGGCACGCTGAGCGAGATCGTCGCTGCCGATGGCGCAACCGTTGCGGTCGGTGCGCTGCTCGGCCAGATCACTGACGGTGCCGGTGCTGCGAAGCCCGCCGCCGCTCCCGCGAAGCCCGCCGCCGCTGCTGCTCCGGCCGCCGTGGCTGCTGCGCCGGCTCCGGCCGCTGCGAAGGTGCCGCCGGCCGACGCCCCGCTCGCTCCGTCCGTGCGAAAGCTCTCGGCCGAGACCGGCATCGACGCTTCGACCGTTCCGGGCTCCGGCAAGGATGGCCGCGTCACCAAGGGCGACATGCTTGCTGCGATCGAGCGCGCGGCCTCGGCGCCGACCCCGGTCAACCAGCCCGCCGCCGCCGTTCAGGTCCGCGCGCCGTCGCCGGCCGACGATGCCGCCCGCGAAGAGCGCGTCAAGATGACCCGCCTGCGCCAGACCATCGCGCGCCGCCTCAAGGACGTGCAGAACACCGCGGCGATGCTGACGACCTTCAACGAGGTCGACATGACCAACGTGATGGCGCTGCGCGCCCACTACAAGGATGCGTTCGAGAAGAAGCACGGCTCGAAGCTCGGCTTCATGGGCTTCTTCACCAAGGCCGTCGTGCAGGCGCTGAAGGACATCCCGGCGGTCAACGCCGAGATCGACGGCACCGATCTGATCTACAAGAATTATTACCACATCGGCGTCGCCGTCGGCACCGACAAGGGCCTCGTCGTGCCCGTGGTGCGCGACTGCGACAACAAGTCGATCGCCGACATCGAGAAGGGCATCGCCGATTTCGGTCGTCGCGCCCGTGACGGCCAGCTCAAGATCGACGAGATGCAGGGCGGCACCTTCACCATCACCAATGGCGGCATCTACGGCTCGTTGATGTCGACCCCGATCCTGAACGCGCCGCAGTCCGGCATCCTCGGCATGCACAAGATCCAGGAGCGGCCGATGGTCGTCGCCGGCAAGATCGAGGTCCGCCCGATGATGTACCTGGCACTGTCCTACGATCACCGCGTCATCGACGGCAAGGAAGCCGTCACCTTCCTGGTCCGCGTCAAGGAGAGCCTGGAAGATCCGGCGCGCCTGGTGCTCGATCTCTGATCCCTGAAGCTCTGCGAGCGCCGTCGCCTTGTCGTGCGACGGCGCGGGTCGAACCATGGAGGCGCGCGTGACGGATAAAGTCGTTGTCATCACCGGCGGCAGCCGCGGTATCGGGCGGGCGACCGCGATTGCGGCGGCCGCGCGCGGCTTCCGTGTCGTCGTCGGCTACGCCAGCAACAAAACGGCTGCTGACGAGGTGGTCGCCCAGATCGCGGCCAGCAACGGCAAGGCCATCGCGGTGAAATGCGATGTCGCCGAGGAAAGCGACATCATCGAGCTGTTCAAGGCTGCCGACAAGTTCGGCACGCTCGGTGCACTCGTCAACAATGGCGGCATCGTCGGCCAGAGCGGCGTGCGCGTCGACGAGATGTCGGCGGAGCGCATCCGGCGCGTGATGGCGGTCAACGTCACCGGCTCGATCCTCTGCGCGCGCGAAGCGGTGAAGCGGATGTCGACCAAGCACGGCGGCCAGGGCGGCGTCATCGTCAATCTGTCATCGGTCGCTGCCAGACTTGGTGCGCCGAATACCTATGTCGACTATGCGGCGTCCAAGGGCGCGATCGATTCCTTCACCGTCGGTCTCGGCTATGAGGTCGCAGGCGAAGGCATCCGCGTCGCGGGCATCCGCCCCGGCCTGATCGACACCGAAATCCACGCCGCCGGCGGCGAGCCCGACCGCGCCCATCGTCTGGCCCATATGGTGCCGATGAAGCGCGTCGGCACCGCCGACGAAATCGCAAACGCCATCGTCTGGCTGATGTCGGACGAGGCTTCCTACGTCACCTCAGCCATTCTCGATGTGTCCGGCGGACGCTGACACATCCTCATCACGCTAAACTTACGGGACTTTCTCTCATGGCTACCTACGATCTCGTCGTCATCGGCACCGGACCTGGCGGTTATGTCTGCGCAGTGCGCGCGGCCCAGCTCGGCATGAAAGTCGCCGTGGTCGAAAAGGACGCCACGCTCGGCGGCACCTGCCTGAACGTCGGCTGCATGCCGTCGAAGGCGCTGCTGCACGCGTCCGAAATGTTCGAGGAAGCCGCGCACTCCTTCGCCAAGATGGGCGTTTCCGTTTCCGCGCCGAAGCTCGAGCTTCCGGCGATGATGAACTTCAAGCAGCAGGGCATCGACGGCAACGTCAAGGGCGTCGAATTCCTGATGAAGAAGAACAAGATCGACGTGCTCAAGGGCACCGGCAAGATTTTGGGCACCGGCAAGGTCGAAGTGTCCGCCGACGGCAAGTCGCAAGTGGTCGAGACCAGGAACGTCGTGATCGCGACCGGCTCCGACATCGCGCGTCTCAAGGGCATCGAGATCGACGAGAAGCGCATCGTGTCGTCCACCGGCGCGCTGTCGCTGGACAAGGTCCCCGGCAAGCTCCTCATCGTCGGCGCCGGCGTGATCGGCCTCGAGCTCGGCTCGGTGTGGAAGCGGCTCGGCGCTGAAGTCGTCGTCGTCGAATTCCTCGATCGCATCCTGCCCGGCATGGATGGCGAGATCGCCAAGCAATTCCAGCGCATCCTGGAAAAGCAGGGTTTTGCATTCAAGCTCGGCGCCAAGGTCACGGCTGTCGACACCTCCGGCAAGTCGCTGAAGGCGACCATCGAGCCCGCAGCCGGCGGCGCCGCGGAGACGCTGGAAGCCGACGTGGTTCTCGTCTGCATCGGCCGCGTGCCGTACAC
Source organism: Bradyrhizobium sp. P3_C3 (assembly GCF_056402655.1). Classification (NCBI taxonomy): domain Bacteria; kingdom Pseudomonadati; phylum Pseudomonadota; class Alphaproteobacteria; order Hyphomicrobiales; family Nitrobacteraceae; genus Bradyrhizobium; species Bradyrhizobium sp. P3_C3. Next base: position 64,606 of record NZ_JBFUGY010000023.1, read on the forward strand.
CGATGGGCTCGGCCTGAAGGAAGCCGGCGTGGCGCTGGACAATCGCGGCCGCGTGCAGATCGATCCGCATTTCGCCACCAGCGTGAAGGGCGTCTATGCCATCGGCGACGTCGTCGCGGGCCCGATGCTCGCGCACAAGGCCGAGGATGAAGGCGTAGCCGTTGCGGAGATCATCGCAGGCCAGGCCGGCCACGTGAATTACGACGTTATCCCAGGCGTCGTGTATACCACGCCGGAAGTATCCTCCGTCGGCAAGACCGAGGAAGAGCTGAAGCAGGCGGGTCAGGCGTATACCGTCGGGAAGTTTCCCTTTACCGCCAACGGCCGCTCCAAGGTCAACCAGACCACCGACGGCTTCGTGAAGATTCTCGCAGATGCGAAGACCGATCGCGTGCTCGGCGTGCACATTATCGGCCGTGAAGCCGGCGAAATGATCCATGAGGCCTGCGTTCTCATGGAGTTTGGCGGCAGCGCGGAAGATCTCGCCCGCACCTGCCACGCGCATCCGACCCGCTCGGAGGCGATCAAGGAAGCCGCGCTTGCGGTGGGCAAGCGGGCCATCCATATGTAGGCGACGCGCCTAGCGTCGAATCGGGCGGGAAAGACATGCTGCGCCGCCTACTTCAACCGGTCTGGGTCCTACTGGCGATCATCTTCCTGATCGAAGCCTGGCTGTGGGACCATCTCGAGCCGATCGTCGCGCGGGTTGTCGCAGCCATCCCGCTCGCACGTTTCAAGCAATGGTTGACCGAGCGCGTCGACGCGCTGCCGCCGGCCATGACGCTGATCGTGTTCGCGGTGCCAATCATCCCGCTGTTTCCGCTCAAGCTGATGGGCCTGTATCTGCTCACGCATGAATACTGGCTGAGCGGCGTATCCACGTTTCTGTTCGCAAAGCTGCTCGGCGTCGGCGTCACCGCCTTCGTGTTCGACGTGACGCGCGACAAGCTGATGGAGATGCGCTGGTTCGAGCGGCTCTACGATCTCGTGATGAAGCTGCGCGCCAAGGCCGCCGAGCTGGTCGACCCGATCAAGCAGCGCATCCGCGAGCTGATCGCCGGCAACGGCGAAGGCTGGTCCTCCCGTACGCTCCGCCTGATCCAGCGCTTTCGCAAGAGCGTGCACCAGGCGCGCTGATCTGCCTGCTATAGACTCACTGTCATTGCCACACACTCGATGTCATCGCCCGGCTTGACCGGGCGATCCAGTATTCCAGAGACGTCAATCGAATACGGAGAAGCCGCGGCGTACTGGATGCCCCGGTCCCGGCTCCGCCAAGGCTACGCCGGGCCACAAGCTCGCCCGGCCGCCGAAGCTTCAGCGAAGGCGGCAAGCCGGGGCATGACAGCGGTGGGCGCGTGACAGCGCCGCTAATGCAAATGCACCAGATGCGGCCACCACAGGCCGAGCGCGGTCATGAGGAGGCCGGCCAGGGTCAGGACGCCGGCGACATAGGCGAGCGCGATCATGCCGGTGATGATGGTGGCCGAGGCCAGAACGATGCCGATCTGGAAGGCGGCGGAGGCCAGCTCGAAGTGATGATATTTCGCGGTCGCCTCGTCGCGCTCGTGCTCGGCGTGCTTGGCCTTCTCGGCGAGCTGCTCGGTGCCTTCGCCGGTCTCGGGCTCTGAGCGATAGCGCTGCGCGGTCTTGGTCCAGTCGTCGACCTGCTTCTGCACCGCCGGCTTCTGAGCCTCGTCGGCGGCGGCGAGCGTGAGCTTGCCCTGCTCGGACGCGGTCAGCACCACGGTGCGGCGGATGGTCTTGGCCTGGAAGAACGCCCAGAGATTGGCGGACTCGACGTTCTTGCTGATCGATTCAGTCTGGGCGCCCTTGCCGAGCGTCTCGGAGATCGCCAGGAACAGCGCCAGCACGGCGATCAGAAGAGCGATCTTCTTGTTCGATCCGGACGCGTGCTCGGCGTGCTCGGCATGCTCCATGCTTTCGTGTGCGCTCATGATTCCCTCCAGTCGCGGTTCCCCACGATTGACCGAACCGCGGGCGCCGCGCAAGAGGCACGCGCGCTATGACAGCTTCATGTCAGGTTCACCGCCGCGGATGCGTGCTCGCATAGACTTCGAGCAGCCGCTCCGAATCGATGCCGGTGTAGATCTGCGTGGTCGAGAGCGAGGAGTGACCCAGCAGCTCCTGGATCGCGCGCAGGTCACCGCCACGCGAGAGCAGATGCGTGGCGAAGGAGTGTCGCAGCGCATGCGGCGTCGCGCTGTCGGGCAGGCCGAGCGCGCCGCGCAGCCGCTCCATCGCAAGCTGGATGATGCGCGGGCTCAAGGGACCGCCACGCGCGCCGAGGAAGATCGGGCCTTCCGCCGGCAGCGGATAGGGGCACATCGCAACGTATTCCTGCACGAGCGCGAGCACGTTCTGCAGCACCGGCACCATGCGGGTCTTGTTGCCTTTGCCTGTCACGATCAGCACGTCGCCTTCGCCGGGACGCGGCACCTCGCGGCGCTTCAACCCCAACGCTTCGGAGATGCGCAGGCCCGAACCATACAAGAGCGCCATCACCGCGGCGTCGCGGGCCAGAACCCACGTCTCGCGTTCCTCGCCGGCGCGCTCGTCGGCATCGGCGAGACGTTTTGCGGATGCCATCGGTAGCGGCTTCGGCAAAGTCTTGGCCACCTTGGGCGCGCGGATCGCCGAGAGTGCGCCAACCTTGCCCTTGCCTTCGCGCTCGAGGAAGCGGCCGAACGAGCGCAGGCCCGCCAGCGCGCGCATCAGCGAGCGGCCGGCAATGTCGTCGGCGCGGCGCATCGCCATGAAGGCGCGGATGTCGGTGGCTTCCAGCGCGGCAAAGCGCGCCAGCGTCACGCGCTCGCCCCAATGGGCGCAAAGGAAGTCCAGGCATTGCCGCAGGTCGCGGCCATAGGCCTCCAGCGTCTTCGGCGACAGCCGCCGCTCGGCGCCGAGATGCGACAGCCAGCGCGCCATCTCCTGCGCGATCGAGGGATCGGCGCTGGCGAGCTCGATTAATGGGGCCGCGGCTTTGCTCATGCGCTCTGGACGTAATGATTCCACTCAGTATATCGCATCACACCCGTTTACTGTTCGCTAAGGCCGCCCCTGGGCGCTAGCCTCAAGGCCCCAAGGTTCCGATTCTCCCTCCAAAGATCTTTGATGGATCATTCGTCGCGCAGCACGACCACCCCCGCCAACGCGACCCGCATGGTCGACGTGCTGGTGCCGGTCGCGCTCGACCAGACCTATTCCTACAAGGTGCCGCGCGGGATGGAGCTGAAGGCGGGCGATCTCGTCGGCGTGCCGCTCGGCCCGCGCGAGGTGCTGGCCGTGGTCTGGGCGGAGAACGCCAATCCCGACCCGCGCCTGCACAACCGGCTCAAGGAGGTCAGCGAAAAGCTCGATCTTCCTCCGCTGAAGCCTGAGCTGCGCTCGGTCGTCGACTGGGTCGCCAATTACACGCTGAGCCCGCGCGGCATGGTGCTGCGGATGTGCCTGCGCATGGGCGAGAATCTCGGCCCGGAGCGGGTGCGCGCCGGTGTGCGCCTGKTCGGCGATCCGCCGCGACGGCTGACGCCGGCGCGGCAGCGCGTGATCGAGCTGCTGTCGGATCGCCTGCTGCACGGCAAGTCCGAGGCCGCCAAGGAAGCAGGGGTCTCGGCCGGCGTGATCGACGGCCTCGTCGACGAAGGCACGCTCACGGTCGAGCCGATGCCGCCGCCTCCGCCGCCGCCGGCACCCGATCCGGATTTTGGCCAGCCGGATTTTTCACCGCTCCAGCGCGCCGGGGTGGATGCAATGCGCGCGCTCGCCGCCAACGGCACCTTTCACGTTGCGCTGCTCGACGGCGTCACCGGCTCGGGCAAAACCGAGGTCTATTTCGAGGCGATTGCGGAGACCATCCGCCGCGGCAAGCAGACTCTGATCCTGATGCCGGAGATCGCGCTGACCGGCCAGTTCCTCGACCGCTTCGCGCAGCGCTTTGGCGTGCGTCCGATCGAATGGCACTCCGAGCTGACGCCGCGCACCCGCGCGCGCAATTGGGCGGCGATCTCCGAAGGCAGTGCGCCGGTCGTGGTCGGCGCGCGCTCGGCGCTGTTTCTGCCTTACGCCAATCTCGGCCTCATCGTGGTCGATGAAGAGCACGACCAGGCCTACAAGCAGGACGAGGGCGTGCATTATCACGCCCGCGACATGGCGGTGGTCCGCGCGCATATCGCAAAGATCCCGATCGTGCTGGCCTCCGCCACGCCGTCGGTCGAATCCGAGGTAAATGCGCGCAAGAGCCGCTATCAGCGCATCGCGCTGCCCTCGCGCTTCGGCGGCCAGCACATGCCGCATATCGAGGCCATCGACATGCGCCGCGAGCCGCCGGCGCGCGGCCGCTTCATCTCGCCGCGGCTCGCTTCCGAGATCAGAAAAGCGATTGAAAAGCGCGAGCAGGCGCTGCTGTTCCTCAATCGCCGCGGCTATGCGCCGCTGACCCTGTGCCGTGCCTGCGGCCATCGCTTCGCCTGCACCATCTGCGATGCCTGGCTGGTCGATCACCGCTTCCGCCAGCGGCTGGTCTGTCACCATTGCGGCTTCTCGATGCCGCGCCCGCAGACCTGCCCGCATTGCGCGGCCGAGGAATCGCTGGTCGCGGTCGGGCCGGGCGTCGAGCGCTTGCAGGAGGAGGCGGCCGCGCTGTTCCCCGAGGCGCGCACCATGGTGCTGTCGAGCGATCTCATCACCTCGATCGAGACGATGCGCTCCGAGCTTACGGAGATCGCGGAGGGTCGGGTCGACATCATCATCGGCACGCAGCTCGTCGCCAAGGGCCACAACTTTCCGCGGCTCAATCTCGTCGGCGTGGTCGATGCGGATCTGGGTCTGTCCAACGGCGATCCGCGCGCGTCGGAACGCACCTGGCAGTTGCTCAACCAGGTGATCGGCCGTGCCGGGCGCGAGCAGGGCCGCGGCGTCGGCTATCTCCAGACCCACCAGCCCGATCATCCCGTGATGAAGGCGCTGATCGCCTGCGACCGCGAGGCCTTCTACGACAGCGAGATCGATCTGCGCGAGCGCACGCTCTATCCGCCGTTCGGCCGGCTCGCGAGCCTGATCATTTCGGCAGGCGACCGTCCGAGCGCCGAAGGTTTGGGCCGCCGCCTCGTTGCGCTCGCACCGCGCGACGAGCGCGTCGTGGTGCTGGGACCGGCGGAGGCCCCGCTCGCCGTGATCAAGGGCCGCTACCGTTTCCGCATCCTGGTGAAATCGGCGCGCGGTTTCGATCTGTCGGACTATTTGCGCAACTGGCTGGCCGTCTGCCCGAAGCCGAAGGGCAATCAAAAGCTCGAAGTCGACGTCGACCCGCAGAGCTTTTTGTAAGGCTGCGATCCATCCCCGTCATTGCGAGCGCAGCGAAGCAATCCAGAATCCCTCCGCGGAGGCAGTCTGGATTGCTTCGTCGTGGAGCCTGTCATCCGGCCCGCCAAAGGCGGGACCGGGTGGCTCCTCGCAATGACGGAGTAAATGACAAGCGCCTGTAGCCCGGATGGAGCGCGGCGTAATCCGGGACAAGTCGATCCGCCTACAAAGACCCCGGATTTCGCTACGCTCCATCCGGGCTACGGATCATGCCTCGCAATGACGGGGCAATCAAAAAGCCCGCCGTCCCCCAAGACGGCGGGCTTGTTTCGCCCGAACTGGTCTCGCCGCTCACACGTCCGCGGACGATGGCGAGATTTGCGCTTTGTCGGTGAGGCGCTGGTGGCGCCTTAGGAGACGACTTCCGCGGTGACGCGGCCGACGCCGGCGCCGGTGAGGCCGATGGCGCGGGCAGCGCCCGTGGAGAGGTCGAGGACACGGCCGCGAATGAACGGGCCACGGTCATTGATGGTGACGATGACGCTCGAGCCGCCATGGGTGACGCGCAGCTTGGTGCCGAACGGCAGCGAACGGTGAGCCGCGGTCATGGCATTCTGGTTGAAGCGCTGGCCCGACGCAGTCCGGCTGCCGGACTCGTTGCCATAATAGGAGGCCATGCCGGAGAAGCTGCGGCCCGTGCCCGACGACGGCGTCATCGACGCGTTGGCGTTGCGCCAATCGGAGGTCGTGTTGGCATCGCTCTGGGCGTGGTGGCGGTGATGATGGTGAGAGTACCGGTGGTGATGCCGGGATTTGGCAGAAGCTTCGGTGGCGGTTCCACCGACGAGGAGAGTGGCGGCAACGAAAGCGATCGCCGTGCGCGGCCGGGGCACGGAGCCCAGCGTCTTCAAAGACAGCATTTAGTGGTCCCTAATCTAGTATTGCCACATATGTGGCAAGTGGAGCCCCCGTAAGTCTGTGAGCGGGATCGCGTTTCGATTCCTAATGAGGCGTGAATTGGGCAGTAAATCCATTCTGTGTCGTCATGAAATATTCTGTGATTGGCATCAATGTTGCAGCCAATGTTCTGGAATCTTTCGCTTTAGCAATTCTTTAACTATTTTATTACTCGCTAATACTGTAAAACGAGGTCATTATACTTCATGTTTAGAATTAGGAAAGTATTCAGGGGAGGCCGCTCGTCACGTCCGACTCACGCCTCAGCGATCCGTGTTCATGGCCGCTATGCGCTGAGGGCAGGAACGAATGGCCGCGATGCCGCCGAGGGGGCGCGTCATTCCGCGACGTGGCAGGCCGCTATCGCGGCGCCGTCGGCTGCGACGAACTGGCGACAGAAGGTCGTGCCTTTAATTTGGCGTCATGTTGCACGTGCGCGCCTGCTATGTTAGCAAAGCCGCGATTTTAACGGACCCGGCACCTCCCGTGTCGGCCGAAAATCGAAGTCCCGCTTGAATTCCAAGGGCTTGGATCGCTTGGCGCCGCTTTGTGGCGACGGTTTTTCCCTTGCGAGTTTGACAGCAAAAAGAGCGCGTCTGTGGCTGCAGAAGATACGTCCGTTTCCGGTGTGTCGGGCCGTTATGCAACGGCCTTGTTTGAACTGGCCCGCGACCAGAATGTGGTCGACGAGGTCAAGGCCGATCTCGACAAATTCGAGGGTTTGCTAAGCGAAAGCGCCGATCTGACGCGCCTCGTCCGCAGCCCGGTGTTTGCGGCCGATACCCAGTCCAGGGCCCTCTCGGCCGTGCTGGACAAGGCGGGTATCGCCGGCATCTCCGCCAATTTCCTGAAAGTCCTGACCGCCAACCGCCGCCTGTTCGCGGTGGCTGACGTCATTCGCGCCTATCGCGCCCTCGTCGCCAGGTTCAAGGGCGAGACGACGGCCGACGTCACCGTGGCGGAGGCGCTTTCGGACAAGAATCTCGACGCCCTCAAGGTTGCCCTGAAGTCGGTGACCGGCAAGGACGTCGCGCTCAACGTGAAGGTCGATCCCTCGATCATCGGTGGCCTCGTGGTCAAGCTTGGCAGCCGCATGATCGATAGTTCGCTTCGCACCAAACTCAATTCGATCAAGCACGCGATGAAAGAGGCAGGCTGATGGACATCCGCGCCGCGGAAATTTCCGCGATCCTCAAGGACCAGATCAAGAATTTCGGCCAGGAAGCTGAAGTCTCCGAAGTCGGACAGGTGCTGTCCGTCGGCGACGGTATTGCCCGCGTCTATGGTCTGGACAACGTCCAGGCCGGCGAAATGGTCGAGTTCGAGAACGGCACCCGCGGCATGGCGCTGAACCTCGAAACCGACAACGTCGGTATCGTTATTTTCGGCGCCGACCGCGAGATCAAGGAAGGCCAGACCGTCAAGCGCACCCGCGCCATCGTGGACGCGCCGGTCGGCAAGGGCCTGCTCGGCCRCGTCGTCGACGCGCTCGGCAACCCGATCGACGGCAAGGGCCCGATCCAGGCCGACAAGCGCATGYGCGTCGACGTCAAGGCGCCCGGCATCATTCCGCGCAAGTCGGTGAGCGAGCCGATGGCGACCGGCCTCAAGGCGATCGACGCCCTGATCCCGATCGGCCGTGGCCAGCGCGAGCTGATCATCGGCGACCGTCAGACCGGCAAGACCGCGATCGCGCTCGACACCATCCTGAACCAGAAGCCGCTCAACGCGCAGCCGGACGAGAACATCAAGCTGTATTGCGTCTATGTCGCGATCGGCCAGAAGCGTTCGACCGTCGCCCAGTTCGTGAAGGTGCTGGAAGAGCAGGGCGCGCTCGAATACTCGATCATCGTCGCCGCCACCGCTTCGGATCCGGCGCCGATGCAGTACATCGCGCCGTTCACCGGCTGCACCATGGGCGAGTACTTCCGCGACAACGGCATGCACGCCGTCATCATCTATGACGATCTGTCCAAGCAGGCCGTCGCCTACCGCCAGATGTCGCTGCTGCTGCGCCGCCCGCCGGGCCGCGAAGCCTATCCGGGCGACGTGTTCTATCTGCACTCCCGCCTGCTCGAGCGCGCGGCGAAGCTGAACAAGGACCAGGGCTCGGGCTCGCTGACGGCGCTGCCGGTCATCGAAACCCAGGCCAACGACGTGTCGGCCTACATTCCGACCAACGTCATCTCGATCACCGACGGCCAGATCTTCCTGGAAACCGACCTGTTCTTCCAGGGCATCCGTCCCGCGGTGAACGTCGGTCTGTCGGTGTCGCGCGTCGGTTCGTCCGCGCAGACCAAGGCCACCAAGAAGGTCGCCGGCAAGATCAAGGGCGAGCTCGCGCAGTACCGCGAAATGGCGGCGTTCGCGCAGTTCGGCTCCGATCTCGACGCCTCGACCCAGCGCCTGCTCAACCGCGGTTCGCGCCTGACCGAGCTGCTCAAGCAGCCGCAGTTCGCGCCGCTGAAGATGGAAGAGCAGGTCTGCGTGATCTGGGCCGGCACCAACGGCTATCTCGATCCGCTCCCGCTCAACAAGGTGCGCGCGTTCGAGGACGGTCTGCTGTCGCTGCTGCGCGGCAAGAACGCCGAGATCCTCAACGCGATCCGCGACAGCCGCGATCTCTCCGACGACACCGCCGCCAAGCTGAAGTCGGTGGTCGAAGGCTTCGCGAAGAGCTTCGCGTAAGTGCCGTCATGGCCGGGCTTGCCCCGGCCATCCACGTCTAACGGCGTGTGAGGCACCACGTGGATGCCCGGGACGAGCCCGGGCATGACGACTGGATAGGTTTGCGATCAGGCCAAAGGGTCGGATCGTCGGGGACGAAGAATGGCGTCACTTAAAGACATGCGCGTCCGCATCGCCTCCACCAAGGCGACGCAGAAGATCACCAAGGCGATGCAGATGGTCGCGGCGTCGAGGTTGCGCCGTGCCCAGCAAGCAGCCGAGGCGGCGCGGCCCTATGCCGACAAGATGAGCGCGGTGATCTCCAACATCGCCAGCGCCGCCGCGGGTTCGCCCGGCGCGCCGGCGCTGCTGGCCGGCACCGGCAGGGACCAGGTCCACCTGCTGCTGGTCTGCACCGGCGAGCGCGGTCTGTCCGGCGCCTTCAACTCCTCGATCGTGCGCCTCGCCCGCGAGCGCGCCCAGGCGCTGATCGCGCAGGGCAAGGAAGTGAAATTCTTCTGTGTCGGCCGCAAGGGCTATGAGCAGCTCCGCCGCCTGTTCGACAAGCAGATCGTCGAGCACCTCGACCTGCGTAGCGTTCGTCAGCTCGGCTTCGTCAACGCCGAGGACATCGCCAAGAAGGTGCTGGCCCGTTTCGACAACGGTGAGTTCGACGTCTGCACGCTGTTCTACGCGCAGTTCAAGTCGGTGATCGCCCAGATCCCGACCGCGCAGCAGATCATCCCGCTGGTCGTCGAGGAAAAGGCGGCGAACGCGCCGACGACGTCCTACGATTACGAGCCGGAGGAGGACGAACTGCTGTCCGGCCTGTTGCCGCGCAACATCGCGGTGCAGATCTTCCGCGCGCTGCTGGAGAACAACGCTTCGTTCTATGGTGCGCAGATGAGCTCGATGGACAACGCCACCCGCAATGCCGGCGAAATGATCCGCAAGCAAACCCAGATCTACAACCGAACCCGTCAAGCCCAGATCACCAAGGAGCTGATCGAGATCATCTCCGGCGCCGAGGCGGTCTGACGCACGAACCAAACGACGGTCGTTCAAGTCCAGAATTTCGAAGGAGAGCTATTCATGGCTACAGCAGCTAACCAGGTCGGTCGCGTCACCCAGGTCATGGGCGCCGTCGTCGACGTGCAGTTCGAGGGCCACCTGCCCGCCATTCTCAATTCGCTGGAAACCCGGAACGGCAACATCCGCCTCGTGCTGGAAGTTGCGCAGCATCTCGGTGAGTCCACCGTCCGCACGATCGCGATGGACGTGACCGAAGGTCTGGTGCGCGGCCAGGAAGTGACCGACACCGGCCAGCCGATCGCGGTTCCGGTGGGTGACGGCACGCTTGGCCGCATCATGAACGTGATCGGCGAGCCGATCGACGAAGCCGGCCCGATCAAGTCCGAAGGTCTCCGCGCCATCCACCAGGAAGCGCCGAGCTACACCGACCAGTCGACCGAAGCTGAAATTCTCGTCACCGGCATCAAGGTCGTCGATCTTCTTGCTCCGTATGCGAAGGGCGGCAAGATCGGCCTGTTCGGCGGCGCCGGCGTCGGCAAGACCGTGCTGATTCAGGAGCTGATCAACAACGTCGCGAAGGCGCACGGTGGTTACTCCGTGTTCGCCGGCGTCGGCGAGCGTACCCGCGAAGGCAACGACCTCTATCACGAGTTCATCGAGTCCAAGGTCAACGCCGATCCGCACAATCCGGATCCGAGCGTGAAATCGAAGTGCGCACTGGTGTTCGGCCAGATGAACGAGCCGCCGGGCGCCCGCGCCCGCGTCGGCCTCACCGGTCTCACCGTCGCCGAGCACTTCCGCGACCAGGGCCAGGACGTGCTGTTCTTCGTCGACAACATCTTCCGCTTCACCCAGGCCGGCTCGGAAGTGTCGGCGCTGCTCGGCCGTATTCCTTCGGCGGTGGGTTATCAGCCGACGCTCGCCACCGACATGGGCGCGCTCCAGGAGCGCATCACCACCACGCAGAAGGGCTCGATCACCTCGGTGCAGGCCATCTACGTTCCGGCCGACGACTTGACCGACCCGGCGCCCGCGACCTCGTTCGCGCATCTGGACGCGACCACGGTGTTGAACCGCGCGATCTCGGAAAAGGGCATCTACCCCGCGGTGGACCCGCTCGACTCGACCTCGCGCATGCTCTCGCCGCTCGTCGTCGGCCAAGAGCACTACGACACCGCGCGTCAGGTCCAGCAGGTGCTGCAGCGCTACAAGTCGCTCCAGGACATCATCGCCATTCTCGGCATGGACGAGCTTTCGGAAGAGGACAAGCTGACGGTGGCCCGCGCCCGCAAGATCGAGCGCTTCCTGTCGCAGCCGTTCCACGTCGCCGAAATCTTCACCGGCTCGCCCGGCAAGTTCGTCGACCTCGCGGACACCATCAAGGGCTTCCGCGGCCTCTGCGAAGGCAAGTATGACCACCTGCCGGAAGCCGCCTTCTACATGGTCGGTACCATCGAAGAGGCAGTCGAGAAGGGCAAGAAGCTGGCGGCGGAAGCCGCCTAAGCTGGCGAATAGCGAATAGGGAGTGGCGAGTAGAATCTATTCGCCATTCGCTGCTCGCCACTCGCGCGTTCGCTACTCACCATTCGCAGGTTTCCAATGGCCACCATCCACTTCGATCTCGTCTCGCCGGAAAAGCTCGCATTCTCGGGTCAGGTCGATCAGGTCGATATCCCCGGCGTCGAGGGTGACTTCGGCGTGCTGGCGGGACATGCGCCGGTCGTGGCTGCGATCCGGCCCGGCATCCTCACCGTGACCACGGGCGGCAGGCACGTGAAGATCATCGTGCTCGGCGGTATCGCCGAAGTCTCCGAGAAGGGCCTCACCGTGCTCGCCGACGTCGCGACGTCGCTCGACGAACTCGACCGTGCCCAGTTCGCCGCGACCATCTCCGAGATGGAAGACGGCCTGAAGGAGCACGAAGGCGGCGAGCTCGATCAGGCCATTGAGCGGCTCGACCACTTCAAGAGCATCCAGCAGCAGCTCAACAGCACGGCTATGCACTAAGCCCCGGTGCACTGCTCCGGGGCTCAAGCTAAAAATTCCTGAACAGGTTCAGCGCTCGTCACGAAAGTGGCGGGCGCTGAAACTTTGTTGCACCGCGCCGCCGATAGCGGCATTCTGCGCCCGCGAATTTGTTTCGGGGCTGGCAGCAGATGAAACGCAAGATCGCAGCGATTTTCGCAGCCGATATTGCCGGTTACTCAAGACTGGTCGCGGAAGACGAAGAGGAGACGCTGCGGCGTCTCGCCTCCTATCGCGAGGTCATCGACGACTTCATCGCGAAAGCCAACGGACGCATCTTCAACACGGCGGGCGACGCCGTGCTCGCGGAATTTCCGAGCGCGGTCGATGCGGTGCGCTGCGCGATCGACATCCAGGAATCCCTGCGAACCCGCAACATGGCCTATCCGCCGAGCCGGCAGATGTCGTTCCGCATCGGCATCACCATCGGTGACGTGGTCGAGCGCAACGGCGATCTGCTCGGTGACGGCGTCAATATCGCCGCCCGGCTCGAAGGCCTCGCCGAGGTCGGCGGCATCTGCGTCTCCCGCGCCGTGCACGAGCAGGTCGCCAACAAGCTGTCGGTGCAGTTCGCCGACATCGGCGCGCAGGAGGTCAAGAACATCCCGACGCCGGTGCACGCCTACATGGTGGCGATGCGGCGCGAGGACGGCACTTACGCCACGCCGAAAGTGAAGAAGCCCGCCTCCAAGCTGGCCGCGGCACCGGTGTGGATGTGGCCGCTGGTGGTCGCCGTCGTCTCGGTCGTCGCCATCCTTGTCACCGGCTTCCTCTACAACACCAAGCTCAAGCAGACGGTCACCGCCGCGGCCGCGCCGGCCGCGACGCCGAGCGCAGCGCCGGCGGCAGATGCCGTGGCGCCGAGCCCGATGCCGACCCAGATGGCAAAGGCGCCGATGGCTCCGATGAGCCCAGCCGGCGCTGCGATGGCGCCGATGCCCGCGCCCTCACCATCCGCCGCGCCGCTATCAGGCAAGCTTGCCGCCGACAGCGTGCCCTTCATCAACGAGCGCATCCGCAACTACCTGGCAGGCGACTATTCCGCCTCCGGCGACTACAAGGCCTTCGCGCTCAATATCGGCGGCTTCACGGGCGCGGCGTTGAACCAGCCGACCGAGGAAACCGCGCGCAACATGGCGCTGGAGCAGTGCCAGAAGCGCGCCGATGCCGCGCAATCGCCGCGGCGCTGCGAGCTCTATGCGGTCGGCAACGACGTCGTCTACACCCACGGCAAGCCGCCGATGCCGCCGCAGCCCTGGGTGCGCCACGACGCCATGACCGAGCGGGCCTTCGTGCCGAAAGATTTTCCTATGGTGCGCGATCCGGCAAAAGTCCGGCTCGAGAACATGTTCGTGCCGGCGGCGAAATCCCGCTCGATCGCGCTCGGCCCGGGCGGTCAATATTTCATGGTACTGGGCGCGTCATCCGTCGACGATTCGGCGCGGCGTTCGCTGGAATCGTGCGGCGCCATCGCCGGCGTGGCCTGTCTGATCGTCGCGGTCGACGACAATTTCGTCGTGCCGATCCCGACCCTGCTCAGGATCACCGGCTTCTTCCATGCCGCTTCCAACGCCTCGATCGCCGCCGACGCGCGGGCCGAGGTCGTACGCAAGCTCGCCGATGGCATGGGCTGGAACGCGGTCGCGGTCGGAACCGCGGGCCGGCCGGGCCTCGGCCTGAAGGCCGCGGACGAGCAGACTGCCGTCAATTCCGCGCTCGCCGACTGCGCCAAGCGCGACAGCGATTGCCACGTCATCGCGATCGGCCCATTCACGGTGGGACCGACCAATTAGCGCTTGCTGGACATAGGCCGCCAAGCCGCTTGCGCCCCGCGGCCGATTCTCTCTGACGCTTCAAAAACTTCGCAACGATCACTGCACATCGTGCCGGCAATCGCCGGCTACTGTGCATGGGGTTGTTTTCGCGGTTTTAGTTTGCGAAGGGCGCAAACTGCTGCGCGACCGCGCGGTAGACGTCGCGACGGAACGGCACCACGAACTCGGTGACGCGGTCGAGCCGCTCCCAGCGCCAGGCGTCGAACTCCGCGGGCTGTTCGTTGCGCGGCGTCAGCGGATCGATCTCGTCATCGCGACCGGTGAAGCGCAGCGCGAACCATTTCTGGCGCTGCCCGCGGAACTTCGCCAGCCGGTGCGTCTGCGGCCCGTCGTAGGGAGGGAACTCGTAAGTCAGCCAGTCTGTCTCGCCGAGATAGTCCGCACTCTTGACGCTGGTCTCTTCCCAAAGTTCGCGCAGCGCCGCATCGCGCAGGTTCTCGCCCTCATCGACACCGCCTTGCGGCATCTGCCAGTCGAGGCCCGGCAGGATGATCTCGGGGCCGTCGCCCTTGAAGCGGTGGCCGATCAGCACGCGGCCATCGGCATTGAAGAGGGCGATCCCCACGTTGGGACGGTAGGGTTTTTGATTGGTCACGCGCGCGTCTTTCATCGTCATTCCGGCGATGCATTAGCACCGAACCCGGGATGACGATTTGATTTATTCATCCGCCAGCGCGGAAAATTCCTTCACCACGCGCTCATAGACCGGGCGCTTGAACGGGATGATCAGCCCGGTCAGGTTCTTCATCGGCTCCCAGCGCCAGCTCACGAACTCGGCCTTGTGGCCGCCGCCGGGTTTTTCGACGTTGATCTCGCTGTCCTTGCCAGTGAACCGGACCGCGAACCATTTCTGGCGCTGGCCGCGATAGCGGCCCTTCCAGGCGCGACCGGCAACCGTGCGCGGGATGTCGTAGACGAGCCAGTCCGGGACCTCGCCGAGCCGCTCGACCGAGCGCACGCTGGTCTCCTCATAGAGCTCGCGCTTGGCGGCATCCCAGGTGTCCTCACCGGGATCGACGCCGCCCTGCGGCATCTGCCAGACATGGGCGTCGTCGACATGCTCGATGCCACCGGCGCGGCGGCCGATGAACACCAGACCCTTCATGTTGATCAGCATCACACCGACGCAGGTACGGTAGGGCAGATCCTCGTAACGTGCCATTCCGCCAGACCTCTCGCGTGCTTTTGGTGGGTATGCCGGTCCCGAGGGCCCGTAACGTACCAATCCGTTGATTTAGCTAGATTTTGATTTCAGCATCGCGGTTGTCAACGGCACCAAAAGGATACCACGGTCGCTCAATGTCTTGGTCCAGCTGCCGATGCGCTCGATCGAGACCGGCAGGGCGGAGGCGGTGCCGATTGCGACGCCGCGCTCGCGCGCCATTGATTCGAGCTTGTTCAGGGCGCGGTCGATCTCTGCCGGGGTCGGCACCACGTCGATCGCGATATCGCCCTTGCCGAACGGCATCGCCTGGCTGCCCGCGGCCTGGGGCGCGATGCTGCGCGGCGAGGAACCGTCGTCGAAGAAGCCGAGGCCGCGCTTGGCCGCCTCGCGGATGATCGGCTGCATCGCGGCGTCGGTCGCCACGAAGCGGGCGCCCATGAAATTGGTGAGGCCGGCATAGCCCTGCATCCGGCTCAGGTGCCAGTACAGGCGGTCCATGTTCTGGTCGGTGGTGAGCGAGGTCAGCAGCGTCTGCGGGCCCGGGTCGTTGTCCGGGAAATCGTAAGGCTCCATCGGGATCTGGAGGAAGATCTCGTGGCGCTGGGCGCGAGCCCGCTCGGCGAGCTTGCCGGGGTCGGCGCCATAGGGCGTGAAGGCCAGCGTCACCGCCGGCGGCAGCCGCATGATTGCATCGGTGGTCTTGGCCGCGCCGACGCCGAGGCCGCCGATCAGGATCGCGACCACGGGCATCTTCGCCGCCTTGGCGCGGTCGGCATCCGCCGCGTAGACGTTGAACGGCTTCGCGCCCTCGGCCGTCACGGGGATCATGCCGTAGCGCGATTTTTCCAGCAGCTTTGGATCGATCCCGGCCATGACGGGCGGAGGGGCGGAGGCGGCCGCCGCGTCGCCCTTGTCGGCGGCATCGCCGCCACCGATCACCACGTCGTGCCGCGTGCCGGTGGAACCGTCGATCATGGTGACGGTCTTCTGCTCGCCCGCCTGCTTCGGCGCTTCCTTCGCCTCGTGCTTGCTCTCTGGCTTGCTCTCCTGGCCAGGGCTCGCGGCGGCCGGCTTCTCGTCGGTGGCCTTGGGCTCGCGGATCGCAATCCGCGTCATCGGCTCGCCGCCGAGCGGATCCTTGTTGAAGATGGCGAAGCCGGCGAAGACGACCAGGAACAGGCCGAGCATGACCGCGAGGGCCTGCATGGCTGTGAACGGCAGCCGCAGCCGCCGTTTCCGGCGCGGCTTGTCCTGTCCGAGCGGGGCGCTCAGATCATCGGCCGTTTCAGTCATGCGAGATCCCGAATCACTCCCGCCGACGATACCACGCCGAGGTCAAGCGGCGTCAGGCCGGGATAGGCCGGGGGTAGCAGGAGCCCCAAGCAAAAAGGGCGGCTCCCGGAGCCGCCCTTTTCGAGAGATGAGATGACGCGCCGACTTAGTTCGCCGCTTTGGGCTTGTCGGTCGTGGCCTTGTTGTCGCCCGGCGTCGGCGCCGCGGAGGCGCTGTTCTTGATGCCGTGGAGCAGGTCGTCCGCGAGCTTGAGCGCCTTGTCGTCCTTGGCGTCCGGCGGGACGTAGGATTGCGAGCCGGTCTTCTCGTCGCCGTCGTTCTTGAGATGGCCGCGCAGCGAAGCCTCGCCCTTGGTGTCGGTGCGCGACTTCAGCTCGTCCGGCACGTCCTGGAGCACTTCGATGTCAGGCACGATGCCCTTGGCCTGGATCGACTTGCCCGACGGCGTGTAGTAGCGCGCCGTGGTCAGGCGCAGCGCGCCGTTGCCCGAGCCGAGCGGAATGATGGTCTGCACCGAGCCCTTGCCGAACGAGCGCGTGCCGACGATGGTCGCGCGCTTGTGGTCCTGCAGCGCGCCGGCGACGATTTCCGACGCCGAGGCCGAACCGCCGTTGACCAGCACGATAACAGGCTTGCCCTTGGTGAGGTCGCCCGCATGCGCGGTGCGGCGCTGGGTCTCCTCGGCATTGCGGCCGCGGGTCGAGACGATCTCGCCCTTCTCCAGGAACGAGTCGGAGACGGTGACCGCTTCCTCGAGCAGGCCGCCCGGGTTGTTGCGGAGGTCGATGATGTAGCCCTTGAGCTTGTCGCCGATCTGATTCGAGAGGTTGGCGACCTCGCGCTTCAGGCCTTCGGTGGTCTGCTCGTTGAAGGTGGTGATGCGGATATAGGCGATGTCGTCGGCCTCGATTCGCGCGCGCACCGAGCGGACGCGAATGTTGTCGCGCACCAGGGTGACGTCGATCGGATTGTCCTGGCCCTTGCGGATGATCTTGAGCTTGATCTTGGTGTTGACCGGACCGCGCATCTTCTCGACCGCCTGGTTCAGGGTCAGGCCCTGCACCGCTTCGTCGTCGAGATTGGTGATGATGTCGTTGGCCATGACGCCGGCGCGCGAAGCGGGGGTGTCGTCGATCGGCGAGACCACCTTGATCAGGCCGTCCTCCATCGTGACTTCGATGCCGAGGCCGCCGAACTCACCACGGGTCTGCACCTGCATGTCGCGGAAGCTCTTGGCGTCCATGTAGCTCGAATGCGGATCGAGGCCGGTGAGCATGCCACTGATGGCGGATTCGATCAGCTTGGTGTCATCGGGCTTCTCGACATAGTCCGAGCGCACGCGCTCGAACACATCGCCGAACAGATTGAGCTGGCGATAGGTGTCTGCAGTTGCGGCTCGCGCGCTGGAGCCCATGAAGACCGCGCGCGGCTGGGTCACGAACAGCGTCAGCGCAGCACCGGTGGCCGCGCTGAGGAGGATAACTGAAGTCTTGCGCATCATCCGCGAACCTTCTCGCCTTCATTTGCGGCCCACCATGGGCCTGGATCGATTGGAGTGCCGTCCTTACGGAACTCGACATACAGCACAGGTTGACTCGCGTTCGTGGCGAGAATGGAGGCGACTTGTGAGGTCGATCCCATGGTCGCGACCGGCTCCCCCGTGAGCACAAACTGACCGATGTTAACCGAAATGCGCTCCATCCCGGCGATCAGGACATGATACCCGCCCCCGGCGTTGAGGATCAAGAGTTGTCCATAGCTGCGGAACGGACCGGAATAGACAACCCAGCCATCACACGGCGTCGTGACCTGGGAGCCGGGCCTGGTTGCCAGGGAAATGCCCTTCTGGACACCGCCGACCCCATCGGAACCGCCAAAATCCCTGATCTTGTTACCGTTAACCGGGAGAGGCAGGAGCCCCTTGGCCGCTGCGAAGGCGATCGCCGGGGTGGTCCGGGACCGGTCCTTGAAAGTACCCGGACCGGGCTTGGCGCTGGCGGCCGCCTTGGCCTCGGCCTGCTTGGCGGCCTCGGCCGCCTTCTCGGCGGCCTTGGCGGCGCTCTGCAGATCCTGCTCCATCTTGGTGATCAGCCCCTGGAGATCGCCGACCTGCCTGGAGAGCGCGATGGCGCGCGAGTTCTCGGCGTCGAGGTCTTTTTCACGCGACGCCTGCTGGCGCTGCCGCTCGTCGACCAGGGCGGTGAGCCGGGTCTGGTCGTTGCGGACCTTGTCGCGGTCGGTGGCGAGCTGGTCGCGTTCGGCGGCGATGTTCCTGCGCAAGGCCACGAGCTCGCCGAGGTCGCCCGCGAGCTTCTCGGCGCGGCCGCGCAATTCGGGCACCACGGCGCCGAGCAGCATGGCGGTGCGCAGTGATTGCAGCGCGTCTTCGGGGCGCACCAACAGCGCCGGCGGCGTGCGCCGGCCGGCGCGCTGCAGGGCCGCCAGCACCTCGACGATGTCGGCGCGGCGCGACTCCAGCGAGGTGCGCATCTGCTGCTCGCGGCCGTTGAGCGAGCGCAGCCGCGCTTCGGCTTCGTCGATCTTGGTCTCGACGGTCCGCACATTGGCTGCGGTGTCGATCAGCTGCTGATTGAGCTGGGTGCGGTCCTGGCCGAGCGAGGTGATTTCGGCCTTGAGCTTGGCCTGCGCTTCCTCGGCGCTCTTCTGCCGCGCGCGGGCGGCCTCGAGCTCCTGCTCACGCTGCTTGATCGCATCGGGCGAGGCGGCCGCCGTCTGTGGAGCGGGCGCAATTGTCTGACCTTGCGTCTGAGCTTGCGCGAGGCTTGCGCCTGTAACGCCGGCGATCAGCAGCAGGTTGAGGATCGGCGCTCGCATCGCTTTACGCAAAGGTGCTCGTTGTGCGCGCATCACGCGCGGTGATAGGGGTGGCCGGCCAGAATGGTGGCGGCCCGATAAAGCTGTTCCAGAAGCATGACGCGGACCATTTGGTGCGGCCAGGTCGCAGAGCCGAACGCGATCGCGAGCTTGGCCTTACGGCGCAATTCGGGCGAAAGTCCGTCCGCCCCTCCGATCACGAAGATAGTATGTCCGGCACCCTCGTCGCGCCAGCGCCCGAGGTGCCGTGCGAATACGGTGGAGTCGAGATTCTGGCCGCGCTCGTCCATCGCCACCAGGATCGATTTTTCCGGGATATGAGCACCGATCGCCGCGGCCTCTTCGGCCATCCGAGTTGCGGTGTCGCGCGCGCGGCTTTCGGGGATTTCGTGGATGATGAGCTCGCGGAATCCGAGCTTGCGGCCGGCTTCGTCGAACCGCTCGAAATAGCGGTCGGCAAGCTCCCGTTCGGGGCCCTGCTTCAGCCGGCCCACCGCGATGACAGCAACGCGCATGATATCTTCAGGTCGTGTTTCAAGACTGCGCGCAATATGCGCGCGCACGACGCTAGCATGCGCGTCAGCCGATTCGAAATCGGCTCGATGAGCCTAGATCGCCTTCGCCGCCCCTGGGCCCTGGGTGTACAATCTCTCGAGATTGTAGAACTCGCGGACCTCGGGTCTGAACACGTGCACGATCACATCGCCGGAATCGATCAGCACCCAGTCGCAATTGGGCAAGCCCTCGACGTGGATGTTCCTGATGCCGTTTTCCTTGAGGCCCTTGGCGACGTTGTCCGCGATCGCGCCGACGTGCCGGTTCACCCGGCCGGTGGTGACGATCATGTAGTCGGAGTACGCCGATTTGCCGCGAAGGTCGATGGTGACCGTCTCTTCCGCCTTCATGTCGTCGAGGCGGGAGAGGATCAGGCTCAGCGTCTTGTCGGCGTCGGGTTGCGCCTTCAAGGCCGCAGCTTTGGTCGATGTTTTACGCGCCGGTTTCGCTACCTTGGGTAAAACAGACTTGGACAATACAGATGTGGTCAGGGACCATTCCTTTCACTGTATCGCGAACGCCGAATCCGCCGCTCACTGGTTACACTACATCATGTGGGGTTAAGGGTTTCAATATGCCAGAGAGTCCGAAATCCCCACAACGTCCACACACTCCGTCTCACTTCGGACCTTTCCAGCTCCCGTCCGGGTTCCGCAAGCCGGTCGAGGACAGGTTCAGTTTCAATCCGGTCAGAAAGACCCAGGCTGGCGCCGGCCGATCCGGAAGCAATGCCGCGTCCGTCTCGGGCACGCGGTAGCGTGCAAGGGCCTGGGCAGCGGGCGAGGCGAGGGCGCGAAAACTCTGCGGCGGGCGATCGATGACCGCAATCGGCACCTGGTCGGCGATGCGCCGCCAGTGCTGCCAACGATGGAATTGAGCGAGATTGTCGGCGCCCATAATCCAGACAAAGCGCAGGCCGCTGAGGCGGCGGCGCAAGGTGTTGATCGTGTCGATAGTATAGCGGGTACGAATGACGGATTCGAGACAGCTCACCTCGATCCTGGGATCGTCGGCGACGTCGCGCGCGGCCTGCATGCGCGCGCCGAGCTCATGCAGCGTGCCGTTCTCCTTGAGCGGATTGCCCGGCGTCACCAGCCACCACACGCGGTCGAGTCGGAGGCGTTTCAGCGCGAACTGGCTGATGGCGCGATGGGCCTCGTGCGGTGGATTGAACGAGCCGCCGAGCAGGCCAACGCGCATGCCTTCGGTGTAGGGCGGAATGGCCTGCGCGAAGAAACGTGGCGCGACGAAATTGTTACTCAATGCCCCACGCCTCGCGACATGACTTACGGCCGCGTCTGACCTGTGCCGTGGACGCGATATTTGAAGCTCGTGAGCTGCTCGGCGCCGACAGGACCACGGGCGTGGAATCGGCCAGTGGCGATGCCGATCTCGGCGCCGAAACCGAACTCGCCGCCGTCGGCGAATTGCGTCGAGGCATTGTGCAGCACGATCGCGGAATCGACCTCGCTCAGGAATTTCTTCGCAGCAGCTTCGTCCGCGCTCACGATCGCATCGGTGTGGTGCGAGCCGTGGTTCTGGATATGCGCGATCGCGCCGTCGACACCGTCCACCACCTTCGCCGCGATGATCGCGTCGAGATATTCGGTGTCCCAATCGTCTTCGCTGGCAGGCTTGACGCGCGCATCGGTCTTCTGCACGGCGTCGTCGCCGCGCACTTCGCAGCCGGCCTCGATCAGCATCTCGACCAGCGGCCTCAGGTTCTTGGCGGCCGCGGCGCGATCGACCAGCAGCGTCTCGGCCGCGCCGCAGACGCCGGTGCGGCGCATCTTGGCGTTGAGCACGATCGACTTCGCCATGGCGAGGTCGGCGCTGGCATCGATATAGACGTGGTTGACGCCTTCGAGATGCGCGAACACGGGCACGCGGGCTTCCTGCTCGACGCGCGCGACGAGGCTCTTGCCTCCGCGCGGAACGATCACGTCGATGGCGCCGTTCAACCCTGACAGCATCATGCCGACCGCCGCGCGGTCGCGCGTCGGCACCAGCGTGATCGCCGCCTCGGGGAGGCCCGCTTCACGCAGACCCTGGACGAGACATTCATGGATCGCGCGGCACGAACGAAAACTGTCGGAGCCGCCGCGCAGGATCACGGCATTGCCGGATTTCAGGCACAGCACGCCGGCATCGGCCGCAACGTTCGGCCGGCTCTCGAAGATCACGCCGACGACGCCGAGCGGAACGCGCACGCGCTCGATGGTCATGCCGTTCGGCCGCTGCCAGCTCTCGGTGACGATGCCGATCGGATCGGCGATGCCGCGCACGATACCGATGCCCTCGGCCATCGACTCGACGCGCGCAGGTGTCAGTGTCAGGCGGTCGATGAAGGAGGCGATCATGGTGCCCGAGGCCCGGGCATCCGCGACGTCCTCGGCATTGGCGGCAAGGATCGCGGCAGAGTTCGCGCGGATCGCCCGCTCCATGGCCTCGAGCGCCCGGTTCTTCTGCTCCGGCGGCGCCAGCGCCAGCACGCGCGCGGCAGCGCGGGCACGGGCGGCGAGATCGGACATCAGCGCCTGGAGATCGGCATTGCCGTCGATGGCTTTGAGGGGGGCGGCCATTGGAGCTTCAACCTTCTGCTAAGGCGGTGTCCTAGCATGGAAATCCCGCGTCTGCGAAGGGTCGGGAGGGTATGGCTGGGGCCCGGTTCGCGCCGCCCGGTCGGCCAATGGCCTGGTTGCCCCCGAGGCCGGACGGATCCTTGCGAGGCGCTCAAATATCAATAAATATCATTACTTGATAACGGAGCCGTTCCATGGCGAGCAGCTACAGCATTGGAAAGCATTTCGAGGACCTGATCGACAATCTGGTCGAGAGCGGCCGCTATGCCACCGCGAGCGAGGTCATGCGCGAAGGCCTTCGCCTAGTCGAGGAGCGTGAAGAGCGGCGCAGGGTCAAGCTGGAGGCGCTGCGGGAGGAAATCCAGAAGGGGTTTGACAGCGGACCAATGGAAGAGGTCGATGTCCAGGAATGGATGAACGACATCAAGGCGCGGGGACGGCAGCGACTGGCCGCGCGCAAACGTGGCGAATAGATTCCGCAAGGCCCCACAAGCCGACCAAGATCTAGATTCGATCTGGGATTTCATCGCGTCGGACAGCGTTCGGGCGGCCGACAAGCAGATTGCGCGCATCGGCGAGATTTTCGAGATGCTCGTGGAAAATCCCTTGGCTGGCCGCGAACGGCGAGAATTGCGCGACAGCCTGCGCAGCTTCCCCGTTGGCAATTACGTGATCTTCTATGTCCCGCTGCCCGATGGAGTCGAGATTGTCCGCGTGATGCACGGCCGTCAGGATATCGGCTCTGACGACATGCAATAGTTGGCGGACTTGCTCGTCCTTACCCACCCACCACCAGATCGTCGCGGTGGATCATCTCGGACCTCCCGCTGATGCCCAGGATGGCCATCACGTCCGGGGACGAGCGGCCCTTGATCCGCTCGGCGACCTCGGCATCGTAGGCGATCAGGCCGCGGCCGACCTCGCTGGTATCAGGGCCGCGCACGATCACCGCATCGCCGCGGGCGAACTGGCCTTCCACCTTGATCACGCCGGCCGGCAGCAGGCTGGCGCCGGCACGCAGCGCCGTCACGGCGCCGGCATCGATGGTCAGCGTGCCTTTCGGCTCCAGCGTGCCCGCGATCCACCGCTTGCGCGAGGTGATGGGGTTGGCCGGCGTCAGGAACCAGGTGCAGCGGCCGCCGTCGGCGATCGCCTGCAGGGGATGCTCGATCTTGCCCGAGGCGATCAGCATATGCGTGCCGCCTGTGGTCGCGATCTTGGCTGCCTCGACCTTGGTGCGCATGCCGCCGCGCGACAGCTCGGACTCGGCGTCGCCTGCCACGGCCTCGATCTCCGAGGAGATGCTGTCGACCACGGGAATGAGTTTTGCGTTCGGATTGTTCTTCGGCGGGGCATCGTAGAGCCCGTCGATGTCGGATAGCAGCACCAGCAAATCGGCGCTCGCCATGGTGGCGACGCGCGCGGCGAGGCGGTCATTGTCGCCGTAGCGGATCTCGTTGGTGGCGACCGTGTCGTTCTCGTTGATGACGGGGATCGCGCGCCATTCCAGCAGCTTGCCGATGGTGGAGCGAGCGTTGAGATAGCGGCGGCGCTCCTCGGTATCCTGGAGCGTGACCAGGATCTGCCCCGCGCCGATGCCGTGGGCGCCGAGCACCTCCGACCAGATCCGCGCCAGCGCGATCTGGCCGACGGCGGCGGCCGCCTGGCTCTCCTCCAGCTTCAGCGGGCCGCGCGGCAGCTTGAGGCGGCTGCGGCCAAGTGCGATCGAGCCCGAGGACACCACGAGCACATCGCGGCCCTCGCGATGCAGCTTGGCCATGTCGTCGGCGAGCGCGGCGAGCCAGGAGGCGCGCACCTCGCCCTTGTCGGAATCGACCAGCAGGGCGGAGCCGACCTTGACGACGATGCGGCGGAATTGACTGAGTTCGGGGCTGGCCATGTGTGTATGTGTTGGCGCGTGTGACGAATTGCTCTGCATCGGAAACGGCGGAGCGACAGGCGGCGCCGGTTAAGGCCTGCTTTTGCAGCAGGACGATGGCCGGCGCAAGGCGGTCGGAATGGTAAACGGCGCTTGTCCGGGTCGCTCGCCTGGCTCTAACTGTCGCCAACCATAACGGGCTCGAAGAGGAAACTGATGGATCGCCGCAACTTCATCGCCGGATGTCTCGGGTTGCCGCTGTTGGCGCAGGCGGGCGGATCGCAAGCGCAGGCCGGGCTGACAAAAATGATCTTCCCGTTCGCGGCGGGAGCGGGCGGCGACACGCTGTGCCGGCTGATCGCGCAGGAGATGGCGCCGGTGCTGCAACGGACCATCGTGGTCGAGAACCGTACCGGCGGCGACGGCCTGATCGGTATCAAGGCGGTGAAGGGCGCGAGCGCCGACGGCAGCATGGTGCTGGTGACGACCGGGCCGACCATGTACCTGCTGCCGATGGTGGAGACGACGCCGAGCTTCGACACGGCCAGGGATTTTATGCCGGTGTCGCTGCTGGCGCGGTTCGAATTCGCCGTCGTGATCGGCCCGGCGATCGATGCTGCCGATTTCAAGTCATTCGTGGCGTGGCTGAAGGCGCATCCGGACAAGACGTCGTTCGGGGTGCCGAGCAACGGCACCATTCCGCATTTCATGGGCTCCAAGCTCGAGAAGGATCTCGGCATTCCCTTGACCCGCGTGCCCTATCGCGGGAGCGCGCCTATCCTCAACGATCTCATCGGCGGCCATCTGTCGTTCGGCATCGTGACATTGGCCGATGCGCTGCCGCAGCACCGCGCCAAGGGCGTGAAGATCATCGCGGTCGCGAGCGCGGAGCGTTCGCCCTTCGCACCCGAGGTGCCGACACTGAAGGAGAGCGGCATCGATCTCGTCGCGGACGCCTGGTACGGCATGTGGCTCCCCGCCGGCAGCCCGCCGGACTTCGCCAGCAAGCTCGGCGCAGCCGCAAGCGCTGCGCTCGCCAGGCCCGAGGTGAATGAGAAGCTCACCGCGATCGGGCTGATCCCGGTCGGCAGCAATGCGGATGGGCTGACCAAGGAGCTCGCCGCGAACACGGCGTTCTGGCAGCCGATCGTGAAGGCGACGGGGTACAAGATCGAGAATTGAACGCCGCGCGCTACTCTATCCCCTCATCCTGAGGAGCCGCGGAGCGGCATCTCGAAGGATGAAAGGCCCGGCTGTAGCAGCGGGGCCTGCATGGTTCGAGACGGCGCTGTCGCGCCTCCTCACCATGAGGGGTTTTAGAGCTTCGCGCGTTGCGCGATCCCGTCCTTGATCGACGCGAGCTCGGCTTCGTCCCAGACGCCGATCAAAATGCCGCCCTTCACCTGAAGCTGATTGTCAGCATAGGCAGCGATCTTCTCACGGGGCGTGGTGATGTGGTCGTTGGGATGCAGCGCCCAGTCGAACAGCTCGGCCTGAAGGCGCGCGATGATGCCGGCGCATTCGGGATCGTCGCCGCGATCCAAAAACTCTTCCGGATCGCTTTCGAGGTCGTACAGCATCGGGCGGAAGCCGGAGGCGTGGATGTACTTCCAGCGGCCGTCGAACACCATGAACAGGCGGCAGCGCTCGATCGGCTGGTTCAGCTTCAGCCGCACATCCTGCATGGCGTAGTCGTATTCGGAGAACGCCACCTTGCGCCAATCGCTCGGCGTTGGCCCGCGCAGCAGTGGCAGCAGCGAGCGTCCTTCGAGGATGTGGCCCGGCACCTTGCCGCCGAAATAATCGACGAAGGTCGGCGCGAGATCGATGCCTTCCACCAGCGCGTCGCTGCGCGTGCCACGCGTGGCGTCGGCTTCCTTCGACGGATCGATGATGATCAACGGAATCTTCGCCGACTGTTCGTGGAACAGATCCTTCTCGCCCATCCAGTGATCGCCGAGATAATCGCCATGATCGGAGGTGAACACGATCATGGTGGTGTCCAGCAGACCGCGCGCCTCCAAAAACTTCATCAGCACGCCCATCTGGTCGTCGATCTGGGTGATCAGGCCCATATAGGTCGGGATCACCTTCTCGCGGGCCTCGTCGCGCGCCATGTTGCGGGAGTAGCGCATGTCCATGTAGGCGCCGAACACCGGATGCGGGTTCTGGCGTTCGCGCTCGGAGCGGATCGCCGGGATCATGTCATCGGTCGAATACATGCTCGCATAGGGCTCGGGCGCGATATAGGGCCAGTGCGGCTTGATGTAGGACAGATGCAGGCACCACGGCCTGCCGTCGGTCTCGGCCTCGCTGATGAAGTCCATCGCGCGCCGCGTCATGTAGGGCGTCTCGGAGTGCTCGTCCGGCACGCGCGCGGCCTTGTCGGCATGCACCAGGAGCCAGCCGTTCTGCAAGGAGCCGTCGTCCGCTGCGCCGGAATTCGCCCAATGCTCCCAGGGATTGGGCGCCTCGAATCCTTGGCTGCGCAGGTACTCATCGTATTTCGGGCGCGGCCGTCCGGTCGGATGCAGGCCGTCGTCACGCTCATAAGGCTCGAACCCACATTCGGCGACGTGCACGCCGATCATCGATTCCGGCGGGATGCCGAGCGCCTTCATGCCCTCGAGATCGGGCGCCATGTGGGTCTTGCCGACCAGCACGTTGCGCACGCCGATCTTCTTGAGGTGGTCGCCGAGCGTGGGCTCGCCGACGCGCAGCGGCCAGCCGTTCCAGTGCGAGCCGTGCGAGCGCATGTAGCGCCCGGTGTAGAACGACATCCGCGACGGGCCGCAGATCGGCGACTGCACATACGCCTTGCTGAAGAGCACGCCACGCTCGGCCATGGCGTCGATGTTGGGCGTTTTCAGCGTGGGATGGCCGGTGCAGCCGAGATAGTCGTAGCGAAGCTGGTCGCACATGATCCAGAGAACGTTCTTCGCGCGCGCCATGCTTCGCCCCTGCCGTTTCTTGATCTTTTGATGCTGCGCTATCGCGCCAGCGAAGACAAGCGGGCCGCTTGAGCCGGTCGGATTACGCCGACCACGGCTCCGCTTCCGCCGCGCTCTTCGCCTTGGCCGATACCGGGGCCTCGCCGATCACTTCGACAAGCGCGCGCAACGCTTCCTTCACGCCGTCGCCGGTGATGCCGGAGAGCAGCAGAGGCGTCTTCTTGGCGGCGCGCTTCAGCCGGTCTTTCTGCTTCTTCAACTCGTCCGGCCCGACCGCGTCGATCTTGTTCAGCGCGACGATCTCGATCTTGTCGGTGAGCAGGCCGCCATAGGCGTTGAGCTCGTTGCGCACCGTCTTGTAGGCCTTGCCGGCATGCTCGCAGGTCGCATCGACGAGATGCAGCAGCACGCGGCAGCGCTCGACATGGCCGAGGAAGCGGTCGCCGAGGCCGGCGCCTTCATGCGCGCCTTCGATCAGGCCGGGAATGTCCGCCAGCACGAATTCGCGGCCGTCGGAATTCACGACGCCGAGCTGCGGATGCAGCGTGGTGAAGGGATAGTCGGCGATCTTCGGCTTCGCCGCGCTGACCTTGGAGAGGAAGGTCGACTTGCCGGCATTGGGCAGGCCGACCAGGCCGGCATCCGCGATCAGTTTCAGCCGCAGCCAAATCCAGCGCTCCTCGCCGGGCTGGCCGGGATTGGCGTTGCGCGGCGCGCGGTTGGTCGACGATTTGAAATGCGCGTTGCCGAAGCCGCCATTGCCGCCCTCGGCCAGCACGAACTTCTCGCCGACATCGGTGAAGTCGTGGATCAGGGTCTCGCGGTCCTCGTCGAAGATCTGCGTGCCCACGGGGACCTTCAGCACGATCGCCTTGCCGTTGGCGCCATGACGGTCCGAGCCCGAACCGTTCTCGCCCTTCTGGGCCTTGAAATGCTGCTGGTAGCGGTAGTCGATCAGCGTGTTGAGGCCGTCGGCGACCTCGATGACCACGTTGCCGCCGCGGCCGCCATTGCCGCCGGAAGGACCGCCGAATTCGATGAACTTCTCGCGGCGGAACGCCACGCAGCCGTTCCCGCCGTCACCGGAGCGGATATAGACCTTTGCTTCGTCGAGGAATTTCATGGGCCATAGGTAGGGCAGGCGGTCCCGCGCGGCAACCCGGACTTATCCCTGAATCGGCCGAATTTCGGCGAATTTGGCCCCGTGCTTAACCTGCAGGCCGTCTCCGGATCAGGAATTTCTGCATCCCCTCCAGCACCAGCTCCTTGCGCTGGTTGAATACGGTGCTTTTGAGCGTCACCGCGCCGGTCGTGCGACCCGGCACCAGCTCCGTGACCTCGAGCGCGGGATAGATGGTGTCGTCGGCGAACACCGGTTTGAGGAACCGGCTCGATTGCTCGAGGAAGCCGACCAGGGAGTCCTCGACCATGAACGGAAACAGGCCTGCGCCGGGCGCGGTGTGGATCAAGGTCTGGAAGCCGTGGGCGAGCAGATGCGGCATGCCGCGGCTGCGGCAATATTCCACGTCGTAATGCACGGGATGGGTGTCGCCGCTCGCGGTCTGGAAGGCGGCGAACACCGCCGAGGTCTGGGTGCGGCTCGGCAGTACGAAGCGCTCGCCGACCACGAAATCCTCAAACCAGCGTTGCGCGGGGATCATGCGATGCCGGGTCGGGTCGAAGTCGGTCATGTCCATGCTCTCTAGTTGGGGAGGCATCTATCGCTATCGCGCCGCGAAGAGTGCGACAATCCGTTCAATCAGCAGATGCGGGCTTGTCCGGCGCGCCCACGTGATTAAAACGGCGCCAATGCCCTTCTTCAAGAATCTCTCCGCCTATGACGACCGCTCCGCACGCCTGGCCGGCATTGCGCTGATGGTGCTGTCGATCTTCATGTTCTCGTTCGGTGACGCCATGGGCAAGTTCCTGGTCGGGACCTATTCGGTGGGGCAGCTCTTGTTCCTGCGCGCCTGCGCGGCGCTACTGCTGCTGTCGCCGCTGGTCTGGCGGCAGCGTCACCAGTTCCTGCATCTGGAGCGGCCGCGCCTGCAGCTGTTTCGCGTCGTGCTGTCGACGCTGGAAGTGGCCGCTTTCTTCCTCGCGACGGTCTATCTGCCGCTCGCCGACGTCATCACCTATTATCTCGCGGGCCCCATCTTCGTCACAGCGATGTCGGCGATCTTTCTGGGCGAGAAGGTCGGCTGGCGGCGCTGGACGGCGATCCTGATCGGCTTCTGCGGCGTGCTGATCGCGTTGCGGCCGTCGGCGCAGACGGTCAGCCTGCCGGCGCTGATCGCGCTCGGCGGCAGCCTGTCGTTTGCGACCCTGATGCTGATCACGCGCAGCCTGCGCAAGACGCCCGACATCGTGATGGCGTCGTCGCAATTCATCGGCACGTTCTCGCTGGGTGCCGTGCTGTCGGCATTCCACTGGGTGCCGCCGACACCGGGCAGCCTCGCGATCTTCGCACTGGCGGGTTGCGTCTCGGTGACGGCGCTGTTCTGCGTCAACCGCTCGCTCAAGCTGGCACCGGCGAGCGTCGTGGTGCCCTATCAATATTCGATGATCGTCTGGGCCGTAATCTTCGGCTTCGTCGTGTTCGGCGACGTGCCGTCGATTGCCACCATCATCGGCGCCGCCATCATCATCGGCGCCGGGTTCTACATTTACTTGCGGGAGCGGGATCTCGGCCGCCCGAGCAACGAGGTGAATCCGCCGGCGTAGCTGTGGTCACACTGTCGTCCCGGGGCGCGCGAAGCGCGAGCCCGGGACCCATACCCACAGGACGTCGTTTTGCGATAACTCGGAGTGGGAGCTTTGCGCCACACTTCTCCCTGGGATTATGGGTCCCGGGCTCGCGACTTCGTCGCGCCCCGGGACGACAGCGGAGAATGAGCAGCTCTCCGCCCTACCTCATCCGTCTCGCACTGCTCCAGTTCTTCAGCGACGACCACACGCCGCGTGACAGGCGGAAGCAATCGACGGGCGTGGACGAGCCCAGCGCGAGGAAGCGATGCAGCTGGACGCCGCTCCACTGGAAGCCGCACTTCTCCAGCACGTTGCGCGAGGCCGGATTGGTGACGCGCGCACCCGCATAGAGATGATCGTCCTCGAACTCCTCGAAGAAGAAATYGATCGCGCCGCGCGCCGCCTCGGTGGCAAAGCCCTGGCCCCAATGCTCGACGCCGAGCCAGTAGCCGAGCTCGGCATTGTCGGGCGTGGAGCGGTCGACGCCGACCATGCCGACCGGCCCGGTGTCGTGCTCGATCAGGAACACGGTCTCGCTGCCGAGCGCGGCGGTGGCGCGGACGAATTCGACGGCGTCGTCCTGCGAATAGGGGTGTGGAAGGCGACGGGTGTTTTCCGCGACGCGGCGGTCGTTGGCGAGGTGGGCGATGGTCCTGACGTCGGCGAGAGTCGGGCGCCGCAACGTCAGCCGCTCGGTGGCGACGACACTCGGTCTCGCCTCCCGCAAGGTCACGCTCGAGAAATCCTGCAACATGTCCGGCTCCGTCAAAGTCACTAAGTGAAAAGTGAGCAAGTCAAACGAAAGGGGAGGCCGGTTTCCCTGCCTCCCCTGGAGCCGTCTTGTGGACTCCGCCGGTTCGGTCAAGGACCCGGCGGACTCCAAATTTGGTCCACCGTCTATTCAGCCGCCTCGGCGATCGGGAGTACCGATACGAATGTGCGGCCGTTGGCTTTGGCTTGGAACGTGACGCGACCCTCGATCTTGGCGAACAGAGTGTGGTCCGTGCCCATGCCGACATTAAGGCCGGGATGCCAGGTGGTGCCGCGCTGACGCGCAATGATGTTGCCGGGAATCACGACTTCGCCGCCGAACGCCTTGATGCCGAGGCGCTTGCCCTTCGAATCGCGACCGTTGCGCGATGATCCGCCTGCTTTTTTGTGAGCCATGGCTCGTCTCCAAAATCCTGCGTATTTCTAGATCAATTCCTTGACGGAATCATTTCACAATTTCTCACGCATCAATTCGTGATTGCGCGTGATCAAATTATGCGGCGGCTTCTTCGGTGGTCGCTTCCTTGGCGACCTTCTCCCGCTTCGGACGCGGCCCCTTGGTGGGCTTGGCGCCGTCCGTCAGGATCTCGGAGATACGGAGGACCGTGATCTCGTCGCGATAGCCGCGCTTGCGGCGCGAATTCTTGCGGCGGCGCTTCTTGAACGCGATGACCTTCGGCCCGCGCTTGTGGTCGAGCACCTCGACCGCAACGGACGCGCCTGCGACCGTCGGGACGCCCAGGACCGGCGTGTCACCGCCGAGCACCAGCACTTCATTCAGCTGTATGATCGAGCCGACTTCGCCTTCGATCTTGCCTACTTCGAGAACATCATCCGGCACGACGCGGTATTGCTTGCCGCCGGTTTTGATGACTGCGAACATCGTTTTTTCTCCGTGTTCAAATCCCGGCCTCGCGACGAGAATCGTCCGGGCCGGCTTTTTGTCAGTCGCTATGGGTTTATGCGCGTTTTGTGCGGGCGGGAGTTATCCCTTTGAAAACCTACGCAAAAATAAGCGGCGCGAGAAACGCCCCGCGCCGGTTGTGGGACTTATAGCCGCCGGACGCGGCAAGTCAAGGAAAACCGCCGGAAACGGCCCGGATTTGAAGGATTTGGCATCCTTCGCGGCTCTCCGGCGAATCTGCAGCCGGCTTGCAACTTACGGGTTCCCGCGCCGTTGTCCCGGCCGGAACAGGTAACCGGGCAGGGCTTTCATGGCAACGGACGAACTGGTCAAGACGACGACGGGCATCGCCGCCCACGGCGCGGCACGGCTGCCGTCGGTGGACATCGACAGCTTCAACATCGAGATGAAGGACGAGGATGGTTTCCTCGGCGACCGCGCCAGCAAGGGCGCGTTCCGCGAAATCCTCGAGCGCTGGCGCAAGCCGCTGCGCAAGTCCGGCGAGGACCCGTTCGGCAAGGAGCCATCGGATGAGATCAGCAAGAAGACGCTGGACGCCATCCTGATCGGCGATGACACCGAGGCCTGGGCCGTGGTGCACAGCGCCATCGAGGACTTTGCCCAGGAGCTCGCTTACGTCACCCGTCGCTTCCTCAAGAGCAAGGCCTGGGCGAAGACCGAGCGCATCGTCGTCGGCGGCGGCTTCCGCGATTCACGGCTCGGGGAGCTTGCGATCGCGCGCACCGGGATCATCCTCAAGGCCGAGGATTTCAAGATCGACATGGTGCCGATCCGCGCCCATCCCGATGAAGCGGGCCTGATAGGCGCGCTGCATCTGGCGCCGTCATGGATCTTCGAGGCCCATGACAGCATCCTCGCCGTCGACATCGGCGGCACCAACATCCGCTGCGGCCTGGTGGAGACCGGCTGGAAGAAGGCCAAGGACCTCTCGAAGGCCAAGGTCGTGAAATCCGAGCTGTGGCGTCATGCCGATGACGAGCCGACCCGCGAGGGCGCGGTGAAGCGGCTCATCAAGATGCTGAAGGGGCTGATCACCGAGGCCGGGAAAGACGGCTACAAGCTCGCGCCGTTCATCGGCATCGCCTGTCCCGGCGTGATCAACGCGGATGGCTCGATCGAGAAGGGCGCGCAGAACCTGCCGGGCAATTGGGAGAGCAGCAAGTTCAACCTGCCGGCGAGCCTGATCGAGGGCATCCCTGTGATCGGCGAGCACGACACCGCGATCCTGATGCACAATGACGGCGTGGTTCAGGGCCTCTCCGAGGTGCCGTTCATGCAGGATGTCGATCGCTGGGGCGTGCTCACCATCGGCACCGGGCTCGGCAATGCCCGCTTCACCAACCGCCGCAAGGACAACGGCAACGGAAAAGACCGGGATTCTACTGAGAACGGCAAGAAAAAGAGTAAGGCGGACAAGGAGTAACCTTGACTGGTTAGGTTAAGGACCGGATTGCGTTGCGGCGCACAGGACACTCGCTACGGTCGAATCGTCGCCTCACCCTGGCCGGCGAAGCCGCCCTTCCCAGCCAGTATTTCAATGAGCGGCACGGGACCGCCAGTGTTTACCGCGTCTGGCGGTCCCACCCCTGTCTTCAGCTCCAGCCAATCCGCTGAAAGAACGCCGCGATCTCCGCGGCCGCGCGATCCGGATCTTCCCGATGCGGGAAGTGTCCGACGCCCGGAAACATCGCGAGATCGAGATCGCCAAACGTCTCGCCCAGACGATCGGTCCAGGCATAGGGAAACAGCGGATCGTGCTCGGCCCAGCGCACGCAGGTCGGCGCGTTGATCGGCGGAAGCGATAGGGCTTCGCCCTTCATCATCGCGACCCGCCCGGCATGCGAGGCGCGATAATGCGCAAAGCCGCCGGCGAGGTTGCCTTCTCTGAAGAAATTGTCGGCGAAGGCGTCGAGAACATCGTCGAAGGCGTTCTTCCGATGCGCCCAGCCCTTGAGGAAGTGACCGATATAGAGCCGGCAGCTCTCGCGGCTCGCGCCGACGAGCGCGGGCGCCATCTCCATCTGGTGGAAGGATTGATACCAGATGTGGTTGAGTCGATCAGGCGCCGCCATGCGCGGCCCGATGCCGGGATAGACGAAGTCGAAGAAGAACAGCCCCGCGAGCCGCTCGCCCGCCTGCCGGGCCAAAGGCTGCATCACGGCGCCGCCGACATCGTGGCCGACCACGGCGAATCGGTCGATGCCGAGCCCCTCCATCAGCGCCAGCATGTCGTCCGCATGGCCGTCCGGCCCAAAAGGCCCAATAGGCTTGTCGCTGTCGCCGAAGCCGCGCAGATCGGGCGCGATCAGCATGAAACGGTCCGAAAGCCTTGATATCACCGGCTCCCAGGTCAGCCAGAATTCCGGCCAACCATGCAACAAAAGCAGCGGTTTGCCCCGTCCCGCGCGGACCAGGTGGAAATCGGCACCATTGGCCTTGATCGTGAGATGCTCCACGGCAGTTCCTCCCGAGGGCTGGGGCGGGGGGCGAAAGAGGCAGCGGATTTTCCCCTTTCGCGCCTTGTCTGGCCCGCCATCCTCGCCTATTAACGCCCCCAACCACAGGGGCCCTGCTCCTTACTTGGCGCCTTCAGGAGAGGTGGCAGAGTGGTTGAATGCACCGCACTCGAAATGCGGCATAGGTGCAAGCCTATCGGGGGTTCGAATCCCTCCCTCTCCGCCATATCAAAACGGCTTTGAGAAAGCCCCGTCAAAGACAGCCTCTCTGCGTCGCGGCAGCCTCTGGTGTCGTCCCCGGGGGACCATAATCTGACACCGCACTTGCGACCGGCCGCCGAGCTTCTCCACAATGGCCCCCTCGCGAGGGCCCGGTCGAGGATCTGACGGATGACGGCTAAAATCGATCTGCTGACGCTGCAATTGTTCGTGGCGATCGTCGAGGAGCAGAGTATCGCGAAGGCGGCGGAGAAGAAGAACATCGCGGCGTCCGCGGTCAGCCGCCGCATCTCGGATATCGAGGACCTGTTTCAGGTCGAGCTGCTGCATCGTCATTCGAAAGGGATCGAGCCGACACCTGCCGGCTTCGCCCTGCTCGAGCACGCGCGCATCATCCTGGGAAATTTGAGCAAGCTCGAGAGCGAGCTGACGGGATACCGGCAGGGCAAGCGCGGGCTGATCCGGATCTGTGCCAACAAGTCCGCGATCCTCGAAGCCCTGGCGGATGAGCTCAGCCTGTTCCTGGAGCGGCATCCGCTGGTCCACATCGACATCGAGGAGGATCTCAGCCCCGCGATCGTGCGCGCGGTGGTGGAGAACCGGGCCGACATCGGCATTTTCGGCGGCAACATCGACGGGCAGGATCTGGAGCTGCTGTCCTATCGCAGCGACAGCCTGGTCGCGCTGGTCACGCGCGACCACCCGCTGGCGGGCCGTAACAGCGTTCGCTTCCGCGAGCTGGTTGATTTCGACTTCGTCAGCCTGGAGAAGGGCAGTTCGATCGAGACGCTGTGTGTCCGGGCCGCCGCGGCGCTCGGGCAGCACCTCAAGGTGCGCATCCGCGTCAGCAGCTTCGATGCGCTGTTTCGCGTCGTCGATGCCAGGATGGGGGTTGGTGTCGTGCCGCTGGAGATCGTTCGCGACCGCTACGGCGTCGACAGTCTCGTCACCGTCCCGCTCGATGAGTCCTGGGCGCGCCGCGACCTGGTCATCGGCGTGCGCGATTACAAGTCGTTGCCCTCGGTGACGAAGCTGCTGGTGGAGCATTTGCGGACCCATGACGATGCGCGTCTCACCGCGAGCGGCGTCTCCGACCGGCTGACGGTCGTGCGCGGCCGAAGCTAGCCTCTCTCGTGCGAGAGGCCCGCCATCGCCGGCCGCGATGGCGGGTTGCCCAACCGTCACTGCACATTTCCGCGACGGACTTCTATCCTGCTTTCCAAGGTCGCTGCCGGTCGGCATGATCGGCGGCAACACGGCACATCAGATGCCGAACAGGGGAGGACGGATCGTGGACACGCGTGGCCGCACGCTGCTGGCCAAAATCTGGGACCAGCATGTCATCGCCCGGATCAGCGATGATACCGATCTGCTTCATGTGGATCGCCACTTGTTGCATGACCTCGGCGGCTCCGCCGGCCTGATCAACCTCAAAAGCCGCAACATTCCGGTCCACAATCCCGAACTGACCTTCGCGACGCCGGATCATGCGATTTCGACGGCGTCCGGGCGTGCGGGCACGATCAAGACCGGGTGGGAGCTGCTGGCGGCGCTGCGGACCGAGACATCCGCCAGCGGCATCCGGCTGTTCGACCTCGACCAGCCGGGGCAGGGCATCGTCCATGTCATTGGGCCGGAGCTCGGCCTCAGTCTGCCCGGCTGCCTGATCGTCTGCGGCGACAGCCATACCTGCACCCATGGCGGGCTCGGCGCGCTCGCCTTCGGCATCGGCTCCAGCGAGCTCACGCATGTGCTGGCGACCCAGACCATCATCCAGCGCCGGCCGAAAACCATGCGGGTGACGTTCGACGGCCGGTTGCCGTTCGGCGTGACGGCGAAGGACCTCATCCTCGCTTTGATCGGCCATGTCGGCGCCGCCGGCGGCACCGGCTATGCCGTCGAATATGCCGGCAGTGCGATCAGGGACATGCCGATCGAAGGGCGGCTCACCATCTGCAATCTGTCGGTCGAGCTCGGCGCCAAGATGGGTCTGATCGCGCCGGATGAGACGACGTTCGATTATATCCGCGGCCGTCCCTATGCGCCGCAAGGCGAGATGTGGGAGCAGGCCGTCGCGGCGTGGCGGACGCTGCGGAGCGACAGCGACGCAATGTTCGATCGCGAGGTGTCGATCGACGTCGGAACCATCATCCCCCAGATCACCTGGGGCACCAGTCCCGAACACGTCCTCGGTGTCGATGGCCGCATTCCGGATCCCGCGGACATTGCCGATCCCGCGCGCCGCGGCGCGATCGAGATCGCGCTCGACTATATGGGCCTGAAGCCCGGTGCGCCGATCGCCGGCACGCCGGTGGATTGGGTCTTTATTGGCTCCTGCACCAACAGCCGCCTCAGCGATCTGCGCGCCGCGGCCGAAGTCGCGCGCGGCCGCAAGGTTGCGCCGGGCGTGCGCGCCTGGGTCGTGCCGGGGTCGGAGACCATCAGGCGCGATGCGATGGCCGAGGGGCTCGACAAGATCTTCATCGACGCGGGCTTTGAATGGCGCGAGCCCGGATGCTCGATGTGCCTTGCCGCAAACGGTGAAACCGTGCCGCCCGGCCAGCGTTCGGTGTCGACATCGAACCGGAATTTCATTGGCCGGCAAGGGCCGCGTGCCCGCACTCATCTGGCAAGTCCGGCCATGGCCGTGGCGGCGGCGGTGTCCGGCGCCATCGCCGACGTCCGAACGATGGAGCGCTAGATGCCGCAAGCCTTCACCAAACTGACCGCGACGGCCGCGCCGATCATGCGCACCAATGTCGATACGGACGTCATCATCAGCATCAACCGCATGATCGGAAATTCCGTCCGCGGCACTCTCGGCAAATGGGCGTTCGGATCGCTCCGCTATTTGCCCGATGGCTCGGACAATCCGGAGTTCATCCTGAATCGCGAGCCTTATCGCGCGGCGGAGATCCTGGTCACGGGTCCGAATTTCGGCTGCGGCTCGTCGCGGGAGGCGGCGGTGTGGTCGCTGCAGGAAATGGGCATCCGCGCCATCATCGGATCCGGCTTCGGCGACATCTTCTTCGCCAACTGCTTCCAGAACGGCATCCTGCCTGTCGTGCTGGACAAGGCCGTCATCGATGGCCTCGCCGCGGAGATCGAAGCGAGCCAGGGCGCGGGGCGCGTCAGTGTCGACCTGCAGGAGCAGACCGTCACCTCGCCATCGGGCGTGCGGCACGTCTTCGAGATCGATCCGCGCCGGCGCGCGGGTCTGCTCGAAGGCTTAGATGAGATTTCGCTGACGTTGCGGCGCGACCACGAGATCCGCGCATTCCAGGCATCCGACCGCGACGCGCGGCCGTGGATTCACTTTGCAGGACATCAGGCAGGACAATTGGCATGAACACGCTCTCGAACATGATCAAGGTCGCCGTGGTCGGCGGTGAAGGCATTGGTCCTGAAGTGACCGACCAGTCCCACCACATTCTCAAATGGTTTTCGGCGAGGCGCGCCATTCCCGTGGCTCTGCGCGAAGCGCAATACGGACTCATCCCGTATCTGGCGACGGGCAAGGTGTTGCCCGATGACACCGTCGAGGCGATGGAGGAGGCCGACGCGATACTCTGGGGCGCGACGGGCGGCCCCGAAACCACTGAGGTCCCTCCGGCAGCGCGCAAGGCGGGGAGCCTGCTATCGCTGCGCAGCAAATACGACCTCTATGCCAATCTCCGGCCCATCGTCGCCAACCCGGCGCTGGCGGATTCCGCGCCGCTCAAGGCCGCGGTGCTGAAGGATGTCGACTTCATCATCATCCGCGAGCTCACCAGCGGCATCTATTTCGGCGAGCCGCGCGGCATCGAAACGCTACCCGATGGCCAGCGCCGCGGTTTCAATACCCAGCAATACACCACCAGCCAGATTCGCCGGGTGGCGCGAACCGCGTTCGAACTGGCACGGACCCGCAAGGGCCGGGTCTGCTCCGTCGACAAGGCCAATGTGCTGGAAACCAGCGTGCTGTGGCGCGAGGAGGTCACCGCGCTGCATCAAGCGGAATTCTCCGATGTGGAGCTGACGCACCTCTATGTCGACAACGCCGCCATGCAGATCGTGCGGGCGCCGTCGCAGTTCGACGTCATGGTGACCTGCAACATCTTCGGCGACATCCTCTCCGATTGCGCCGCGATGGCCTCGGGTTCGCTGGGCATGCTGCCGTCGGTCTCGCTCGGGCCGCCGGACCGGCTGGGCCGCCGCAAGGCGCTCTATGAACCGGTCCACGGCAGCGCGCCTGACATTGCGGGCAAGGGCATCGCCAATCCGCTCGGCTCGATCCTCAGCGTCGCGATGATGTTGCGCATCACCCTCAATCGGCCCGATGATGCCACGTTGCTGGAGAAGGCCGTGGATACGGCGCTGGCTGCCGGCGCAAGAACGGCCGATATCGCCGAACCCGGCGCAAAAAGACTTTCGACCCAGGAGATGGGCGATGCGGTTCTGAACGCGCTCGACAAGGTCGTCGGCAAGGAGAGGGAGCACGCGTGATGAGAACTCGGGTCACCAGACGGGCCGCGTTGACGATCGTCGCCGGCGCCGGTGCGTCCATGGCGGCAGGGCGGGCATGGGCGGATACCCCGTCGGGCCGCGTGATCTATCCGGTGGCCATTCCGGTCTATCAGTCTCAATTCGTCGCCGACCGGGCCGGTTTCTTCAAGGAGGCCGGCCTCGACTGCAAGCTGATCCAGGGCGGCAGCGGGGTGAAGACGCGCGAGATCATCGCGTCGTCCCAGGGCGATATCGGTATCGGCGACATCACCCACCCGATGCAGCTCAGCAATCACGGCCGCAGCGCGCGGGTCCTGATGCCGGTCGATACCCGCAGCAACGCCGCGATCTTCATTATCCGCAAGGATCTGTTCGACCAGGGCATCACCACTCTGGAGGCGCTGGCGAAGTGGAAGCGGCCTGACGGACGAAAGCCGATCGTTTCGGTGTCGTCGCTGGGCGGCACCAACCACGTCTGGGCGTCCTATTACATGGAAACCATGGGACTGGACGACAAGGTGACCTGGATCGGCACCGGCAATGTCGATACCATGATGGGCACGTTGAAGACGAAGCAGGTCGATGTTCTCATCAACTCGCCATCGATCCTGAAGGATTCGGTGGAACAGGGCTGGGGCGCACTGTTGTTCGATGGAACGGACGAGGCGGTCTGGGCCAAGTATATCGGCGGCAAGGTCCCGGTGACCTCTCATTTCACGCTGCAGGCGACCATCGACAAGGACCCACCGAAGATGCAGGCGTTCGTCACGGCGCTGTGGCGCGCCACCCTGTGGATCAAGGGGCACTCTCCCGAAGAGATCTACGATATGATCGAGCCTTACGTCGGAAGCACGTCGCGCGATGCGAATATTTTCGACAGCGGCGTCATGAAGAAGGTCACCGATTACGAAGGCATCATCGATGCCGCCAGCTTCGCGCGCGGCCAGAAGGTCTGGTTCCGTGAAATGACCGGCATCAAGCCGCTCGCGATGGCCGACGTCGTCAACACCAGCTTCATCGAAGCGGCACGCAAGGCCTATCCGGCTTGACGATCCAGGCTTTACACACGCCGCACGTCGATGCGCCGCCTGAGATGCGGCGCATCGACGTGCGCGGTTTGTGCAAGACTTTCCAGCTGGCGGGTACGGCCATCGAGGCCGTGCGCGACGTCTCCTTCAATGTCCGGCGCGGCGAATTCGTCGCCCTGCTGGGGCCATCCGGCTCGGGCAAGAGTACCGTCCTCAACATGATCGCAACCCTGGTCAAGCCGACCAGCGGTCAGATACTGATTGATGGTACGCCCGTCGTCCCCGGACAGGCGACGCCCAATGTCGGCTATGTGTTCCAGCGCGACACCCTGTTTCCCTGGCGCACCGTCGCCGACAACATCGGTTACGGCCTCGAACTGGCGGGTGTCCCGGCGGCGGAGCGAAAGGATCGTGTCCGTGCCTGCTTGATGCAAGCCGGGCTGCAGGATTTCGACAATGCCTATCCCTCGGCGCTGTCGGGCGGCATGCGCCAGCGCGCCGCCTTGATGCGAACGCTGGTCGTCGAGCCGCAGGTTCTGCTGATGGACGAGCCGTTCGGTGCGCTCGACACCCACACCAAGATCGACATGCACGATGTGCTGCTGCGCATCTGGGAACGCGAGCAGCAGACCGTGCTGTTCGTGACCCATGATCTCGGCGAGGCCCTGACGCTGGCAGACCGCATCATTCTGTTTTCCGCGCGGCCGGGCCGGATCAAGGAGAGTTTCGAGGTGGATTTCGCCCGCCCACGCAATGCCGTGAAGATCCGGGAGACGCCGCGCTATGCCGAGCTGTTTCAGCTGATCTGGCACTCGCTCGGCGAGGAATTCATCAAGGGCCGCAAGCCATGAGGCGAGCGCGCCGCCCCGGCAGAACCCTGGCCTGGCAGATGTTGATCTGCGTCGGCTTCCTGTCGATTTGGCAGTGGGGGTACGATCTGCACGGCCGCCTTCCCTGGCTGGTGCCGGATCTGCTCGACCCCTATTTCGTGTCCAAGCCGTCCGACATCTTCGAGCACTTCCTGATCCTGAGCTGCCTCAAGTCCAAGCTCGGCGTGTTCAACGGCTGGTTCAATGGTGAATTCGCCCGCTGCATGGCGCGATCCGAGAACAATCTCTGGATCGCGACCGCCGTCACCCTGAAGAACACGTTCTTCGGCTTCGTCACCGGCGTCAGCAGCGGCTTTGCGGCGGGCCTCGTGCTGGGCCGTTCGGACCGGCTCAGCGCGATCTTCCAGCCGTTCATCACGGCGGTGAATTCGATCCCCCGCATCGCGCTGGCGCCGATCATCGTGCTGGCCTTCGGCATCGGCGATACCTCGAAGATCGTCACGTCGTGGATCGTGGTCGTCTTCCTGGTGTTCTTTAACACGTTCGAAGGGGCGCGCTCGATCGACGAGGGCTTTGTCAACGCGGCGCGGCTGCTCGGCGCCAGCGAGTGGCAGATCACCCGCACCGTGGTCATCCCCTCGACCATGGCCTGGGTCTTCGCCTCGCTGACGCCTGCGATCTCCTTCGCCCTGATCGGCGTGATCGTCGGCGAGTTCATCGGTGCGGAACGGGGAATCGGGCGCCTGATCATCGAATCCGAGGCGCGCGCGGAGGCATCGGGAATGATGGTCGCCGTCGTTGTGCTGATGCTGGTCGGTGTTGCGCTGTCCGCGTTGATCTGGCGATTGCAGGCCTATCTGCTGCGCTGGCAGCAGCATAATCTCGCGGAGTAGCCCGAGCAGCGGCCTGCGGCGTTAATCACGGCCCCGCCAGCACCGTCCGAGCCGTCGTCACAAACGCCTGCGCCGCCGGCGACAGCGTGCGTCCCTGACGCTGCAGCAGCGACACCGGGCGGGTGATCGCCGGGCGTATCAGAGGTCTTGCGATCAGCGTCGGGAATTGGTCGGCCGGCAGCATCGTTGCGGGGAGGATGGCGAGGCCGAGGCCTTGGGCTGTCATGGCGAGCGCGGTGTTGATCAGCGTGACCTCATAGGTCGGAGAAAGGTGCTTGCCCTGCGCGCCGAGGGCCTGGTCGATCTGCATGCGGATTCGCGTCTCGCGCCGCATCGCGATGGTCGGGAGCTGCGCCAGCTCATCCCATGTCAGCGCGCGCCGCGCGGCGAAGTCGGCGGTGCGACGGCCGATCGCGCTCAGCCGCCCGCGGGTCAGCGTCTCGATCGTCATCTCCGCGAACTCACCCTCGACGCTGCCGATCGCGAACTCGGCATCGGTTGCGATCAGGCGCGGAACGAGATCGTCGGCGGCGACGTCGCGCATGTCGATGTCGATCTCGGGGTGGGCCGCGCGGAACTTCGCGAGAACCTGCGGCAGCAGTGCCGAAGCGGCACCCGCCGACGCGACGAACGCGACGCGGCCGGCTCGCGCCTGCGCGAGGTCATGCATGCGCCGTGACAGGCCCAGCGCATCGCTCAACATGCGTTCGGCGGCGTGAAACGCCTCGTCGGCGGCCAGCGTCGGCTGCACCGAACGCGTGGAGCGGTCGAACAGTTTGACACCGAGCTGCACTTCGAGCTGCTGGATCAGGAGGCTCGCGGCCGATTGCGTGATGCCCAGCTCGCGCGCGGCCCGCGTGATGCTGCGCGTGCGATACACGCCGGTGAAGGCCCGCAATTGTCGCAAGGTGACATTCATCGGAAAAGCTCATGAATTGATGAGTTCTTTCCGACTTATCGCATAAGACAGCCTGCAATAAAATGCATGCTGCGCGGGCAACGAATCCGCGATGATGCAAGGGGATGGAAACGAGCATGAGGACACAGGTGCTGGTCGTGGGCGCCGGGCCCGTGGGATTGACCGCGGCCATGGATCTGGCCTCGCGCGGGATCGACGTCGTCGTTGCGGAGATCCGCCACGCCGGCGATCCGCCCAGCGTCAAATGCAATCACGTCTCGGCGCGCTCGATGGAAATCTTTCGCAGGCTCGGCGTCGCCGCAAAGCTCCGCGACGCAGGCCTGCCCGCGGACTTCCCGAACGATTGCTCCTACCGGACCACGGCGACCGGCATCGAGCTCTGCCGTATCGACATTCCCTCGCGCGCGCGCCGCTACAGCGCCACCGGCGGCCCCGACACCTGGTGGCCGACGCCCGAGCCGCCGCACCGGATCAACCAGGTCTATCTCGAACCGATCCTGTTCAGCCACGCCGCCGCTCAGCCGCGCATCACCATTTTGGCGCGCACGGAAATCATCGATATCGAGCAGGACGACGATCGTGTGGTCGCGCTGGGTCGCGACCTCGACAGTGGAAACGCGCTCCGCATCGAAGCCGACTTCGTGATCGGGTGCGACGGCAGCCGCTCCCTCGTCCGCAAATCGATCGGCGCCAGCCTGTCCGGCACGCCGGTGATCCAGCGGGTGCAATCGACCTTCATCGAGGCGCCGCAACTGAAGGAGTTGATGGGCGCGCACAAGCCGGCCTGGATGGTGCTCTCGCTCAACCCGCGACGCTCCGGCACGACGGTTGCGATCGACGGCCACGACCGCTGGCTGATCCATAATCATCTGAGGCCCGACGAGCCTGAGTTCGACTCGGTCGACCGCGACTGGTCGATCCGTGCCATTCTCGGCGTCGACGAGCGGTTCGAGTACAAAATCCTCAGCAAGGAGGACTGGGTCGGGCGCCGGCTGGTGGCCGATCGCTTCCGCGACCGCAGGGTCTTCATCTGCGGCGACGCCGCGCATCTGTGGATGCCCTACGCGGGCTACGGCATGAATGCGGGCATCGCTGATGCCGTCGATCTCTGCTGGCAATTGGCGGCGCATCTGAACGGATGGGCGCCGGCTGCGATCCTCGATGCCTATGAGGCGGAGCGTCAGCCCATCACCGACCAGGTGTCGCGCTTTGCAATGGACCATGCGATGAAGATGATGGCGCAGCGCGGCGGCGTGTCCGCGGAGATCGAGGACGACACGCCGCGCGGCCAGGCGGCGCGCGCATCGCTTGCCAGGGCGGCCTACGATCTCAACGTGCAGCAATATTGCTGCGCGGGCCTCAACTTCGGCTACTACTACGATGCCTCGCCGATCATCGCCTATGACGGCGAAACCCCGCCGGCCTACGCGATGGGAAGCTTTACGCCCTCCACCGTGCCGGGCGCTAGGGCGCCGCATGTGTTCCTGCGCGACGGACGATCGCTCTACGACGCTTTCGGA
Organism: Bradyrhizobium sp. P3_C3; assembly: GCF_056402655.1. Classification (NCBI taxonomy): domain Bacteria; kingdom Pseudomonadati; phylum Pseudomonadota; class Alphaproteobacteria; order Hyphomicrobiales; family Nitrobacteraceae; genus Bradyrhizobium; species Bradyrhizobium sp. P3_C3. The sequence goes on from NZ_JBFUGY010000023.1 coordinate 108,501, forward strand.
GCAGGCTACACGTTGCTGCGGCTTGACCCGGCAATCGATGTGGCGCGGCTGCTCTCTGCCGCAGAACAGCGCGGCATGCCGCTTGCGCTGGTCGACATCGCGTCGGATGAGGCGAACGGGGCCTATGCCGAGAAGCTCGTGTTGGCACGACCCGACCAGCACATCGCCTGGCGCGGGCAGGCCGCGCCCGAAAATCCAGAAGGCCTGCTTGCGCGCATCACTGGTGCTGCGGCGTGATCGAATAGCAGGCTGCCTGCCGACGGCACGGCAGCCTGGTCGTGCCTACAAACAAGAATACGTAATGGGGGAGGAGAAATTGTTTCACGTTGCAAGGCGCCGCATTCTGGCCGCGCTGACGGCCGCGACTTTCGCCGTGTTGCCGCTGGAGGCCGGCCGCGCGGCCTATCCGGAGCAATTGATCAAGATCATCGTGACCTTCCCGCCCGGCGGCAGCGCCGACACCGTCATCCGTGCGCTCGAGCCGCTGGTCACCGCCGAGCTCAAGCAGAGCCTGGTGATCGAGAACCGCGCCGGGGCAGGGGGCAATATCGGCATGGCCGCGGTGGCCCAGGCCAAGCCCGACGGCTACACGCTCGGCGTTGCGCCGGCGGGTGCGCTGACGGTGAACCCGCACCTTAATTCGTCGATGCCGTTCGACCCAAAGGATCTCGCGCCGATCACGCTGCTGGCGGAAATTCCCTTTGTGCTGGTCGCGTCCGCGGACGTGCCCGCGCACAATGCCGCAGAGACGATCGCGCTCGCCAAGGCAAAGCCCGGTGCGCTGTCGATCGGACATGGCGGCAATTCGACGGCGATGCATCTGACGGCCGCGCTGTTCACGCAGAAGGCGGGGATCAGCATGGAGCTCGTTCCGTATCGCGGGACGGCGCCGGCGGCGGTTGATGTCCTTGCGGGACATGTCCCCTTCGCGGTGCTGGATATCCCCGCATCGAGGCAACTGATTCTCGAAGGCAAGCTCAACGCCGTCGGCGTTTCGTCGGCGCGCCGGCTTCCATCCTTGCCCGATGTGCCGACCCTTGCCGAGAGTGGCATCGCGGGTTTCGAATCCGTGGGCTGGTTCGGGCTCGTTGCTCCCTCAGGCACGCCTGCGGACGTCATCAGCAGGCTGAACGAGGCTTTCACAAAAGCCCTGAAAGACCCGGTGGTGGCCGAGAAGATCCGGACCCTCGGCGCAGAGCCCGCGCCGACCTCGCCGGAGCAGTTCGGCCGCTTCATTCAGAGCGAGAGCACGAAATGGGGCAAGCTCATCAGCGAGGCAGGCATCAAGGCGAACTAGGCCGTGTACCTATAAACCCGGTGCGACATGTGACTGGTGGCTTCGTCCGCTTTGCTCCTATAACCGAAACCACCATGATCGCGGCGTGCTAATCGAACCTCGTGGTGCCAAACGGAGGCCGTATGAGTCAGTTGAGGTCGATGTACCCACCCATCGAGCCCTATAGCGCTGGTACCCTCGACGTTGGAGAAGGTCACCGGGTTTATTACGAACGGGTGGGGACGCCGGGCGCGAAGCCGGCGGTCTTCCTGCACGGCGGACCGGGCGGAGGTTTGTCCCCTGAACATAGGCGTCTGTTTGACCCCAATCGATATGATGTCATGCTCTTCGATCAGCGAGGATGTGGGCAATCAACTCCGTATGCGGGGCTCGAAGCGAATACGACTTGGCATTTGGTATCGGACATCGAGCGCTTGCGTGAACTTGCAGGCGTCGACAAATGGCTCGTGTTCGGTGGCTCGTGGGGATCGACTCTCGCGTTAGCTTATGCAGAAACGCATCCCGACCGCGTCAGCGAGCTTGTTCTCCGTGGCGTCTACACCGTCACCAAGGCGGAGCTGCAATGGTACTATCAGTTCGGCGTTTCAGAGATCTTTCCGGAGAAGTGGGAAAAGTTCCAGGCACCGATACCCCTGAGCGAGCGAGGCGACATGATTGCGGCGTATCGCAGCCGGCTGACGGGCGACGATCGAGCCATCCAGCTCGAGGCAGCCAAGGCTTGGGCTATTTGGGAGGGCGAAACGATCACGCTGCTGCCTAATCCAGCATTCTCGACATCGTTTGGCGACGACCAATTTGCGCTCGCGTTTGCGCGATTGGAGAACCACTATTTCGTTCACGATTGCTGGCTGGAGGATGGGCAACTTCTGCGCAACGCTCACCGCATCCGCGGTATCCCGGGAGCCATTGTTCACGGCCGCTACGACATGCCCTGTCCAGCCCGATATGCGTACGCGCTGCATAGGGCGTGGCCTGAAGCCGAATTCCATCTGGTCGAGGGTGCCGGTCATGCTTGGTCGGAGCCAGGTATCCTCGATCAACTGGTGCGCGCCACCGATCGCTTCGCGACAGCACTATGAAGAGGGCAACGACGAAGTCGGAATAAATCCGGGCGCAGAAGAGGAGAATCGTCCGTTGGCGGCGGGCTGGTCTCTGGGGCCGCATCATCGAGACGCTGGGCGCTTGCTACTCCACGTAAAATGAGCGTCTGCGACACGTCGATTGGCCGCGTGCATCCGCACTGAGCGCTTCTTCAACAGGATCAAGCAATGCCGTCGTGTGGCGACGCGTTATGACAAGCTTGCCGCCAACTATCTCGCCTTCGTCCAACTTGCTTCAATCAGGCTATGGCTCGGCGCTAATGAGTCCACGTCCTAGGCCTTCCTCTCCGCCGCTCAAGCTTGCTTGTTCTGACGGAGCCGTGACGGCCAGCCGATCCTGACCAGGGTCTCGTCCGGGTCCGACAGCGCAAACTCGTACATTCCCCACGGCGTGTCCTCCGGCCCCTGTCCGTTGGCCAACTCGCCCGAAAACTCTCGCGCGAGTTCGTCGACGGCCTCGGTGTAGAGATAGAGACCGAACGGATTGCGGCCTCTGATCAGCCAGCCTTCGACGGCATCGGTGAGATGGAGATGGCCGCCCTTTCCATCGGCGAGGATGCGATAGCTGTCCTCACCGTCCTCCGGCTTGTCGCCGTCCGCGCGCGTAAAACCGAGCCGGGCGTAGAATTTCTCCGAGGCGTCGAGGTCGTTGCAGGGAAGGATGGACGTCAGTGCGTGAGTTGGCGTCATGCGAATCCCTTTGCGGCAGACTGTCGATACTTGGGGACGGAAGGTTCAAAGTCGTCACGGCCCGCCGTCCCGACCAGCTTGCGTCCTTTTGAAGACGATCTTATAACCTCGCGCAGGTGCCGAAGGGGCGCCTTCCCGCACAAGAGGCTCTCACCCTTCGAGAGGTTGTCCGTTTTCTTCCGGCGATACGGTCCTTCGATCGGGATCCGGGAAGGCCAACGATGACGAGCCCTTTGTTCGGCAATAGCGGGAGTGTCGGACGCCTCATTGGGGTTGTCATGAACACCGTATTCTCGTCGGGCGCTGCGACGCTCGAATTCCCAAGCACGTGCGATGAATTGTTGCGTGAAATCAAAATTCGCGCGCGGCTACGCTTGAACGATCTGACCAATGAATCGCCGGATGTCATATTCTACGCACGCTGGATATCGAGGCGGCGACGCTGGGCGTGGTTCGCGATGGAAGTTCCTGCGCTCGGGAACGCGCAGACCATCGGGACTGCGTTGCTGTCGACCAAAGTACAGCTCGTGATCCTGGACGGCTTGACCCATGAAGCCGAACTGAGTGCGGTCGATCTCGTCCTGCCTCGAGTTCGTCAGTTTCTGCGTGGCGGGTCATCATCATGACGGCCGGTGACTTACTCGGTTCGACCGTGAACGCGAAGCCGCTGTCGCGCGGGGGCACGCGCCCGGTCCCCCCGCAACCAGAGCGGTGACAGGTTGAACCTGCTACCGTCGCGGCCCGACCAACAGCATCCCGCCAGCCGGCAGGGAGCGAGGTGTTTCACGACGATGTTCGACAAAACCTACCGGCAGCGCCTCGAGGCTGATCTTTCGCAGTGGGAAGCCGACGGCGTGATCGCGCCGGCGGCGGCCGCCTCCATCCGCACCGCGCTGCCGCCGCTCTCGCCCGGCATCAACATCGCAGTCGTCGTTGCCATCGTCGGCGGCCTCTTGATCGCAGCCGCCTTCCTCGCCTTCGTCGCGGCGCACTGGACGGAGATCGCGCGGCTGCTGCGATTCGCGATCCTGATCGCCGGCATGGTCGTCGCCGGCGGCCTCGGGGCGTGGTTCGCCGCGACGGGCCGCACGGTTCTCGCCGATCTCTGCGCGAGCATCGGGGCGGTCATCTTCGGCGCGGGCATCGCGCTGGTCGGCCAGATGTATCATCTCGGCGAGGATTTCGCCGGCGGCATGCTGCTGTGGTCGATCGGAGCATTTGCCGCCGCACTGCTGACCGGATCGCGCGGCGCGCTTGCGGTCGCGCTCGCCGCCGCCTGCATCTGGACCTGCATGCGCAACTATGATGCGCCTGATGTCCTGCATCTTCCGTTCGTGGCGGTCTGGCTCATCGCCGCCGGGCTCGCGCTTGCATGGAATTCCCGCGTGGCGGCCCATCTCGTCGCGGTCGCGCTGCTTCCGTGGTGGATCGCGACGTCGCTCCGCTTCGAGCTCGACGGTGCCCAGCCGTCGTTCGTGCTCGCGAACGGCGCCGCCCTGCTGTTCGGCGCCGGGCTCGCGATCGCCGCTGTGCCGTCGCCGAGGGCGCTGCGCCTCGGAACGGTCCTATCGATCTACGGAGCGTTTTCGCTGGCCGCCGTCGCTTGCCTGGAGGTGACAACGGTCGACGACATCATCCGCTTCCGGAACAGCACGGTGCCGGCCCAGCCGCTTTGGGCGATCCTGTGCGGGGCCGCGGGCGTGATCCTCGCGCTTGCGTCCGCCGGGATCACCAGGCGTGCAGGTGAAATCCTTGCAGCATGTTCGATCGGGCTCGTCCTGCTCGCGGCGCCGATCTGGCCGGCATCCGCGGCCGGCGAGCCCTGGTTCGCTTACGCCGCGCTGCTCTGCGCCATGCTGTGCCTTGTCGTCTCCGGTGTGCTCGATGATGTGCGTCCGCGAATCGTCGCCGGCTGGCTTGGGATCGCCGGCGTCATCGCGGGCATCACCTGGGCGGTAAAGGGCTCGCTGCTGCGCCGCTCGGCTTTCCTTGCCGCGGCCGGTGTTGTTGCCGTCGTATTTGCCACCGCGCTCAATCGCGCGCTGCCGAGGGCCCAGCGATGATGGAGTTGACCGCGTCCGTGACAAGAATCTGGCAGCGCATCCCGAAAGCCGTGCTGTTCGGTGTCGCCGTCCTGCTTCAATGCGCGCTGCTGGTGCTGATGGTCGCCGATCGCATGCAGATCCTGCGCGAAGGTACCGAGGTGACTTTGCAGACGCAGCCGGTCGATCCCCGCGATCTCCTGCGCGGCGACTATGTCGTGCTCCGCTACGACATCTCGCAACTGCCGGCGGGCACGCTCGCCGGCCAGCCGGCGGCCGAGCGCAAGCCCGTCGTGTTCGTCAAGCTCGCGCCGAATGCCAATGGTCTCTACGAGGCCGTCTCGGTGCATGCCGAGCCCGTCACGGTCACGGCTCCCGAAGTGCTGATCCGCGGCCGCGTCTCCTATTACGGCGGAACCTGCGGCTCAGGCCCGCGCGTCTTCTGCGAGAAACTGGCGATCAAATACGGTCTCGAAAGCTATTTCGTGCCCGAAGGCGAGGGCAAGAAGCTCGAGCAAGCCCGCAACCAGCAGAAGCTGCGCGTCGTCGCCGCCGTACTCCCCTCAGGCCGCGCCGCCATCAAGCGCCTGCTGCTTGACGGCGAGCCGGTCTATGAGGAGCCGTTGTACTAGGCGCTGATCATTTGGCCTTCAGCGCCCGCCGCAGCACGTCCCACATCCGCGGATCGCTCATATGCGCCACGTTGAAGCGCAGGAGGTCCGATGCCGTCTGCGACACGCTGAAGACGTTGCCCGGTGCGAGCACCACATCCTCTTCGAGCGCGGCGCGCGCGACGGCGGTGGCATCCTGCCCGCCCGCGAGGCGGCACCAGAGGAAGAAGCCGCCGCGCGGCATCAGCCAGGGCTCGATACCCAGCGCCTGAAGTTTTCGCGCGACGTCGCGGCGCGTGCGCGTGAGCTTCTGCCTGAGCTCGTCCATGTGCTTGCGATAGCTGCCGCCGGCCAGGACCTTGGCGATGATTTCGGTCGCCACCGGGCTCGGGCCGCCAAAACTGGTCGCGACCTGGAGGTCGACGAGGTGCTCGATCCAGTCGGCTCGCCCTGCGATGTAACCGCAGCGCACCGAGGCCGACAGCGTCTTGGAGAAGCTGCCGATGCGGATCACGCGGTTCAATCCGTCGAGCGCGGCAAGGCGCGGCGAGCGCTCCGGCTCGAAGTCGCCGAAGATGTCGTCCTCGACGATGGTGAGGTCGTGCGCGGCGGCCGCAGTCAGAAGCCGGTGCGCGGTCTGAAGCGAGATCGTCGCGCCGGTCGGATTGTGCAGCGCTGAATTGGTGATGTAGAGCCGCGGCCGCTCAGCCGCGAGGATCTGCTCGAAGCGCGCGATATCGGGGCCCGACGGCGTAAAGGGCACGCTGACGATCTTCGCCTGATGCGCCCGCAGCAGGGCGCGAAAATTGAAGTAGCAGGGATCGTCGACCAGCACGGTGTCGCCGGGACGGAGCAGGAAGCGGCAGATCAGGTCGGTCGCCTGCGTGCCTGAACCGGTCAACATCAACTGGTTGATCGAGGCCTCGATCGCGTCTTCGGCGAGGCGCGTGAGCAGCAGCCGGCGCAGGGCAGGGGAGCCCGATGTCGAGCCGTAATTGGTCAAAACGCTCGCGTCGGTGCGGGCAAGCGCGCGGGTGGCGCGGCGCAAGGCCGCCTCCGGCATCCACTCCGGCGGCAGCCAGCCGCAGCCGGGTTTTGGTACGGCATCGTCCGTGTCGAGCGATTGTCGGGAAACCCAGAACGGATCAACTTCCCGGTCGCGGCGGGGCTCGACTTCGGTCAGCGCCAGCGGCGGGGTGACGGCCGATGAGACATAGAAGCCCGAGCCGCGACGGGCGCGGATCAGGCCGTCGGCGGCCAGCCGATCATAGGCTTCGACGACGGTGGACGGCGAAACACCCATTGTCGCGGCAAGGCTGCGGATCGACGGCAGGCGGTCGCCGGCACCGAGTGCGCGGGCGGCGACCTTGGCGCGGATCGCGCCCATCACGTCGCTGGTCCGCGTCCCGCCCCGTCCCTTCGTTTGTGCCTCGCCGCCCAAGGTGTATTACCTTCCATATCCATACAGTTTTGCCGGATTGTACTGGATTGTCGCTGGTCTCGCCACCGGCGACGGCCGATGATCGTGACCCAAGAAGCGAGACGGACATGCAATCTGCAGGCAGTGGCTGGGGCAACGGGCTTCTCGGCGTCATCATCTTCAGCGGCTCCTTGCCGGCGACCCGCGTGGCGGTCGGCGGCTTCTCCGCGTTGTTTCTGACGTCCGCCCGCGCGGTCATCGCGGCGCTGATCGGTGTGGCCGTGCTCTTCCTGCTCCGCCAGGCGTGGCCGCGGCGGAAGGATCTCGTCTCGCTCACCATCGTCTCGATCGGCGTCGTCGTCGGCTTCCCCCTGCTCACGGCGCTCGCGCTCCAGCACATCACCTCCGCGCATTCGATCGTCTTCATCGGACTCTTGCCGCTGTCGACGGCGATCTTCGCGGTGCTGCGCGGCGGCGAGCGGCCGCAGCCGCTGTTCTGGCTGTTCGCTGTGCTGGGCAGCGCCACGGTCGCGGGCTTTGCCCTGTCGAACGACGGCTCGGCCTCGCTCACCGGCGATCTCCTGATGGTCGCGGCCATCGTGCTGTGCGGGCTCGGTTATGCCGAAGGCGCCGCGCTGTCGCGCCGCCTCGGCGGCTGGCAGGTGATCTCCTGGGCGCTGCTGCTCGCGCTGCCGCTGATGGTGCCGGTCGCGATCGTGACATGGCCGTCGACGTGGAGCGGCGTCGGTGTGCCCGCCTGGATCGGGCTCGCCTACGTCTCCGTCTTCAGCATGTTCGTCGGCTTCATCTTCTGGTACCGGGGCCTTGCGGTCGGCGGCATTGCCCGCGTCGGTCAGTTGCAGCAGCTCCAGCCGTTCTTCGGTCTCGCGCTCGCCGGCTTCCTGCTGCACGAGCCGGTTGCATGGAACATGATCGCCGCGACCGCGCTCGTGGTCGTCTGCGTCTTCTTCGCGCGGCGATATGCCTGAGGCGGTGATCGCAGTTCCCGACCAGGGTTGGTGACCTTGATCGAACGCGCTTCCATCTGGTCATTGGCTCGCGACCATCACCTGGCGCGGTCGTTATGCGACCGTCAACGTTGATCTAGATCAACGTCTGTTCTTGCACGCAGTGTCCCACTGGATGGGAGAGTTATCTCCTCGGTGCATCGCGTGCCCTGTTTCGCGATCACAGTGACAGCATCCGCTTGGCTGGTCTGCCCGTTTCGCGGATGGGACGGTGATCGGCATCCTCACGCGACTGACAGAAATCCGCAAAAACTTTGGCCAAGGGACGGAGGACGTCATGCGACACGGAACAAAGTTTTGGTTAGCTGGCGCCGTCATTGCCTGCGCAGTCATGGGCTCGGTGCAGTGGTCGGAGGAGGATGGTCTTTCATTCTCGGTTCAGAGCGCACAGGCCCGCGTAGGGCGACCAGCGACCCCAGTGAGTGTCGCCGGCGTCGCGCGGCGAACGACGCGCCGCGCCGTAGTCGGTGGAGCGGCCGTAGGCGCCGCTGTCGCGGCACCAACGTGCGCCCGCGTGCTGGTCAATGGCGCCTGGGTCTGTCGCTAGGAAAGCTCTGTCCTTCATGGGGTGATCGCAGCGATCGCGCTCGTGGTTGTGCGCGTCTTCTTCTTCGCGCGGCGGTGGGCGTGAGGCCTGTGCCTCACGCCTGCCCCATCACCGTCCGCGTCAGCGCGCTCCTTGCAAACTTCTTCAGCGGCATCGGCTTGCCGAACAGAAAACCCTGCACGAGGTCGAAGCCGAGCTCGTTGGCGGCGACGAGGTCGGCGCGGCTCTCGACGCCTTCGGCCACGGTGCGCGCACCGTAGGCGTGCGCGAGCTCGACGATGTGACGGCACACCGTGCGCTTCAGCCGATCGCTGCCGCTGCCGGTGACGAAGTGCCGGTCGGCCTTCAGCTTGATGAAGGGAATCTTGTCCAGATCCATCAGTGACGGCCAGTTGGCGCCGAGATTGTCGATCGACAGGCCGATATTGTGCAGGCGCACCTCGCGGGCGACCTCGACGAGGAATTCGAGATCGCGGATCGCCTCCTCGCTGTCGATCTCGATCGTCAGCCCGCCGAAGGCCGGATGCGTCGGCATGCGGCGGCAGAGATCGCGCACCGCCAGCGGCTCCTTCAGATATGACGTCGGCAGGTTGATCGAGAGATCGACCGGGCTCTGCTGCTCCAGGAGATAGTGCCAGTCCTGCAAGGCGCGCTCGATCACGAACTCCGAGAGTTCGCGCAAATGCGGATCGTGCTCTTCGGGGATGAAGTAGGCGGGCGGCACCACGCCCCAGGTCGGATGCCGCATCCGCACCAGCGCCTCGGCGCCACTGCGGACCAAGGTGCGCGCGTCGATCTTGGGCTGGTACCAGAGCTCGAGCCAGCCGGCGTGAAGCGCCTCGCCGACATACACGGCCGGGCTCGGCGCCGGCTCGTCCGGCAGCAGCATCGCGACGCGCTCGCGCAGCGTCTCCGCGGCAAACGGCGTGGTCAGTGGCGGCAGCATCGCGAGGCCATACTCCTCGCCGACCTGCTGCACGGCCCTGACGATGATGGACTCGCGGGCGCCGACGGCGAGAACCTTGCCGTCGAAGGCCTCGCGCACCAGCGTCTCCAGAAACGTGCMGGGCTCGATGCCGTCGGCGGCGATGCCGAGCAGGATCAAGTCCGGCAACTCGCGGGTCAGCACGGTCTGCAGCTCGTCCGCGCTGGCGCATTCGCTGGTGACGAAACCAAGATCCTCCAGCACCTCGGCGAGGAATGCGCGCAGATGGCGCTTGCCGTCGGCGACGCATGCGCGCGGCGTTACCTTTCGCCGTCCGAAGGTTTTGGGCCTCCGTCCGGCGAGCTCAACAAGTTCATCGTTCATCGCAAACCACTCCCGTTCCGCGACAGGTGTTAGCGATGGGAGCAGTTTCAAATATGGAGAGCTTCAGTCGATTGTTGAATTATCTGGGTAACGTTAAAGCCCGCATCACGTCTAAAATTGTCTGGATCTTCTTCCGGAAGTTTTTACGTCTGCCCGCGCGTCGCGCGCGGGCGTGCGGCAATCCCGCGCAATTTTTGCAAGACGCGGCTTGGCTGCGGACAGGCGCGCTGTCCTGTAATCGGACGAGGTCGCGCGCACTTCGCCCAATTGAATAATGGACGCCTCAATTGCCTGTGGCCGTGGCGTGCTGGGTCATGCAGTACCAGCTCGCGACCGCGGCTCAGGACGGGAAACGCCTTGTAGAATCCGTGCTTGTCGAGCTGCGCATTCAGCTCGTTCAACGCGCTACGAGCCGCTCGCGTTTCGCGCGGCGCTGGCGCGCGCGTGCAATGCCGCCATCGTCGATGTCCGCCGGTTCGATCTCATCGCAACCTCCTTCCCGTCGCTCTTGCGGTGCATCGCAGGATCGACGCGATGGCAGCGATGGGAGAGTTCATTTTCACGCGATGCGCGCATGTTCCATGGTTTACGCGTGACAGTTCTGCGACAACGTGGCCGGCTGCGGCGGCGCAAATGTGAAGCACATCACATGTGTCTTGCTGCACCTGCGCTATTGCTGTGCGCAGCCGGTGGTGGGCTGTCGAGGATTACAGCAATGACGACGCGGCGATTGATGTATTGGTGGTTCAGATTCGTTCTGTCAGGGCGATTTACCGATCGCTTCCTGTGCCTGCCGCGGGCGGAGTAGCCGCGCCGCAATATCAGGTCTGTCCGATCAATTTGCGAAACGCCGCCGCGCCGTCCTGCACGGCGTCGCGTCCCTTCCAGGCCAGATAGGACAGCTTGCCACCGAGCGTGTCGTGGCTGCGTAGCCGGCGCGAGCCGAGAATGTGGCCGACATTGGAGGGGAAGCGGCTCACCTCGGCGGACACCAGCGCCGCGATCGCATCCATCAATTGCTGGAGCCGGATACCCCATTCGCAACCCTCGATGCCGTCGATGCGGACCTTGAGCGCATATTCGGTGTCGTAGATGTCGGCGAGCAGGTCGCGGGCGACCAGCACGCGGTTGTGCTTGAGCGCGACCCGCAGGGCGAGCCGCTTGTCGTCGAGCCGGTCGAGCACCATGGGAACGACGCAGGCATAGGGCGTGGCGGCGACGTCGGCCACGCTCTTGCTCGCGGCGATCCTGGTGGCAAGGCGCACCAGCTCCCAGGACGTCTTCAGCCGCCTCGCCACCAGCGCCAGCGCAAAGGGCAGCGCGTCCGGGTGGGACTTCTTGAAGACATCGAGTTGCGCAGTGATCTGGGCAACCTGGCCGTCGTCGAATTTCGCGATCTTCTCAGGCAGCTTTTCGTTGAACTTCGGCAGCGCGTCGCCGGCGCGCAGCACCTGCTGCATTTTCCTCACGTCGTCGAAGGCGGTGCGCGAGGCCGTGTATTGCGTGAGCTTGGCGCGTGCGAACTCGGTGCTCTCCGCCGATGCCAGTGTGTTCTCGAGGACCTTGAGGACCTTGGTCTGGAAGATCGACGCGGTTTTCAGCACTTCCTTCGGGTTGTTGGCGGTGACCTGGTCGTTGATCGCCTTGATGTAGTCGCGCGCCATGGTCGGCAGCAGGTCGCGGCAGATCCACTCCCAGATGGGCGTGAGCGTGTTGCGTGAAATCCGCCCCGCATTGGCATGCTCGGGTGCGCCGTCGATCAGGAGCAGTTCGAGTGGCGCGAAGAAATAGCGCGAGGGACTGGTGGCGCGTGCCTGGGTCGATCCGTCCTTGCGGAACTCGGCGCGCAACTTCGCCTGGATGTCGGACGAGCCCGGCATGTCGATGCCGCACAGTTCGAGCCGCTCGAGCTCGCTGAGCAGACAGCTGCGTGAGAGCGGCGTCAGCCTCTGCAAGAACTCGGACAGCCGATCGATCTCGTTCATGGCACGCAATCTTCCGCAGCGTTTCCCGCAGGCCTACCGGCCTCATGCGTGGAGGCATTTGCGCGCTCTCAATCGTGACCAAGAGAAACAAGTCATTGTTAATTTATCCGTAAAAACCGGGAGGCGCGGGCGCCCGCTGGGGAGCGTTGGTTAAGGAGGCATTTCGTCGCCTGCTCAAGTTTTGGGCGAAAACCTCAACCTGCGCGTGGTCGATTGCGTGGGTACTCAAGCATAAATTGTGCCTGCGCCGGTATTTCAGCACAAAACTGCCAAAATTACCGTAGTCTTACGGAGCAAAAAGTTAACCACAGACCGGCCTCGGTTCCGCTAAACGAGTCACATGGGGTCACAGAACGATACGGCCACCGATTCGCGGCCGTCGGAATGGTTCGAAAGCAGCTCTGCTCCGACCGAAGAGCTCGATTTCGCCCGCCTGAACGCGGTCCGCTCCAAGGCCGCCGACGAGATGGCCAGCGCCATCGCCCGCGAGCTCAATGGCCCCCTGACCGCGCTCCTGCTCTACATGGGCGAGATCAAGCACCACAGCGACCAGCTCGCGCCGGTTACGGCCGATCGGGCCTATTTGCAGCGCGTGGTGGAGAATGCGCTGGCGCAGACCGAACGCGTTTGCGGCGTGGTCAAGCAGCTTGCCGGCCCTCATAGGGATGCCCTGCCGATCCAGTCCAGGACCGAGGGCGCCGAATTGAACGCCGCCCGCGCACAGCAAGCGCAGCGCGTGCCGGGCACCGAGTTGCTGGGCCTGTCGGGCCAGAAGCGGCTGACCAAGCGCGAACGCGAGGTGCTGAGGCTGATCAGCGAGGGCTACTCGAACAAGCAGGGCGCGCTGCGGATGCAGATCAGCCCGCGCACGTTCGAGAGCCATCGCGCCGAGGCGATGCGCAAGCTCGGCGCGCGCAACACCGCGGACCTCGTCCGTGCGGCGCTGCTGCATTCGATCGATTGAGGTTCTGTCCTGCGCCGCCAGGCGGGCGATCAAGCCTGAGGATGGCCTGGGGACCCGATGGGCTCAGAGATAATCCTCGGCGAAAGGGCGGACCCGCGACGGCGGCCGCAGCGACTTGGGCTCTTCCTTCGGCGCGCTCGGAATGATCGTGATGGTCCAGCGCGGCGGCATGCTCGATTCCTGCTCCAGCACCGAGCGAACGAAACCAGTCACCGTCGCCTCGCCATCCTTCACCGTCGCGGTCCTGCCGTTGAACTGTGCGATGCGGAAGCGACGGACCTCTTTCTGATCCGCAGTCTCATAGGTGAACATGGAAACCCTCCTGGTTTCCGGCGACTATCGCCACCTATGATTAGCCATCTGTGAAAATCGCTAACCGTAGAAGTACGGCGGGCTTTGCACGCGCCTTTCTAACCCTGCGGCTCCTGTGCGCGCGCGGCGGCGTAGGCGGCATCCATCAGGTCCAGGAGACCGTGGAATTCGGCCTCGCCAAGCGTCTCGGCGGTCTGCTCCAGCCGCAGCGCCAGCGCCGCAAGCCTGACATAGCCGAACGTTCCGGCCGCGCTCTTCAGCGAATGCGCTTCGCGGGTAATCCTGGCGAGGTGCCGCGCGAGCGAGAGCGTGCGGAACAGTTGCAGGCGCGCGCAGGTCTCGCTCCAGAACACGTCACGGACTTCACAGGCCCCGTCCTCGCCGATCTCCCGCACCAGCGCTTCGTACGCGCCCGGCTCGCGCGCGGGCGCGGCATCGAGCGCTTTTGGCATCGGCGCGGCGGTCACTTCAAACATGGCTTTGGCCTGTCCTGGTCACGGTTCGTCTGCCGCGGGGCCTGTACGGCGCGAGGCATGCCCCGTGTCTAGGGCATCCGAATTTCAGTTCCGGTAGCAGGGCGATCCGTGTTTGCAGGCCGGCGTTAGCCGCCGGTTTACCAAGGCGCCGGTCAGCGCGGGCCGAGCAGCCGGTCGTACTGGGCCTTCACGGTGGCATAGCATTCGCACGCCGTCTGGCGCAGGCCGTCCAGGTTGAGGATCTGGATGTGTCCGCGGCTGTAGTGGATGAAATTGGCGTGCTGCAACGTATTGGCGACCAGCGACACGCTGTTGCGGCGCGCCCCGATCATCTGCGCCATCGCCTCCTGGGTCAGCAGCAGCCGGTAATCGCCCGACAGGTCATGGGTGTGCAGCAGGCAACGCGACAGCCGCGATTCCACCGGATGGGCGGCGTTGCAGCCCGCGGTCTGCTGGACCTGTGCGTAGACGGCCAGCCCGTGACGGGTGAGCAGCGTCCGCAAGGTGCTGCTCTGGTCGGCCGCGTCGCGCAGCCGGTCGAGGTCCATCACGGAGGCGGCACCGGGGACCAGCACGATTGCCGTGTTCAGCGCGCAGGCATCGCCCATGGTCGAGAGCGTTCCGAGCAGGCTGTCGCGGCCGACCATGGCGACCTGCACATGCTCGCCCTTGGCGAGTTTCACCACCAGCGAGATGACGCCGCGGTGGGGGAAGTAGGCGCGCTTGAGCGTTTCGCCGGTCTCCACCAGGATCGCTTCGTGCGGCAGATCGATCATGCGCAAATGCGGGCGGATCAATTCGTAATCCTCCGCCGACAGTGCGGACAGGAAACCGTTGGTTGGGCGCGCCATCGTTTCCAAGACTGCCTCCGTCTCATCAGCCCCCGAACTCGAAGCGAACGGGCTGCTCGCTGCACGGATAAATTTGATCATGTTCTCGTCGGGATATATTGGCAATTGGGACAAGATGTCCGGTTGCGATGGCGCCTCTGCTGGACTGTGTGCACACCGGCATGCAGCAGGCCGGTTGCGCCGGGCTTTCTTCACCGCGGGGCTCCCAGCAGGCGGGCGTGGCAGCCCTGCACCGCCGCATAGCAGTCGCAGGACCTCGTCTCCAATGCGCGCTCGTCGACGATCTCGATCTGGCCGCGGGTGTAGTGGATGATGTCGGCGCGCTGGAGCGCATTTGCGACGAGGGAAATCGCGTTGCGCCGTACGCCCATCATCTGCGCCAGCGTCTCCTGTGTCAGCGGAAGGAACTTGCTGTCGGACAGGTCGCGGGCACGCAGGAGCCAGCGCGCCAGCCGCGCTTCGACCGGGTGCACCGTATTGCACAGCACCGATTGCTGCGCATGCGCGAGCAGCGCCTGCTCGTGGCAGATCATCAGGCCGCGAAACTGCGCGCTTGCGGCCGCCACCGCCCGGAAGGCCGCGATTTCGAGCACGGACGCAGTCCCGGGGAAGAGCACGGCGGCATCCGTCGGAGCGATGCCGTCGGCAAGGGCGGCGCCGGCGCCGACGGCGCTGTCGCGGCCCAGCATCGCGACCTCGATCATCTGTCCTTCGGAGAGACCGACCGTGATCGAAACGGATCCGCCGTGCGGGAAGTAGACATGTCGCAGCCCGGCGCCTGCCTCGGCCAAGACAGATTCCCTGACCATTTCGACTGTCGCGAGATGGGGGCGCAGCAGATCGAAATCCGCCGCGCCGAGCATTTGCAGCAACTGGTTGGACGGGTGGCCGCTCGCGGTCATGCAGGTCAATCCGGCGCGTTCATTAGGACGATCGGCCGCCGCGCCCTGTGCGTCATCCAGTTGCACGGCGACCAAAACATATTGTAAAGGTTGTGGGGTCGTCCATATACCCGTTGGGGGGCAGACAGGCTGCGGCATTTGCGGCGGAAATTGAGAAACGCACGCTGATTCGCGCGTTAATTAGGGGCGTCCGTCTTGCGCCGGGCGGCAGGAAAAAGCGGCAAGGGGGCCATCATGAGCCGCTAGCATCGCATCCGCGCCGTCATCCGACCCCGACCGACACCTGCGGCTTGCCCCTCGAGCACGTATTTCCCGCCATCCGGGACTGGTCTGCGCGACTTCGCGACGCCGCGACTGTCGCACCACTTGCCCCTGATTTCCCGACAGGACCGTTGACGCTTGCGGCCATCAATGTTTCGGCCTCCAGCCAGAGGAGAACTGCGTGCCCCACGGTTCGATTTTTGAATCGCCGAGACGGGAAGCTCAAACGGGCACGGCGGATCTGCACCATATTCTCGTTGTCGACGACGACCCGATGGTGTGCATGGCCATCGAGATCTATCTGCAGCGGAATCATTTCCGGGTGACGATTGCCGACGGAGGAGAAGCCGGCCTCCGCGCTCTCGAGAACAAACAGGTCGACCTGGTGATGATCGACATCTTCATGCCGCACACGCGGGGGTTCGAGTCGATCCGGATCTTCCACGAGCACGCGCCGGCCATTCCGCTGATTGCGATGTCCGGCTACGCCTTCGCAAATTTGAACGCGCCCGCACCCGACTTCCTCCGGATGGCGCTGGAGCTCGGCGCTGCGCGTTGCCTTCGCAAGCCGTTTACACTGGATGCGTTACTCGCTGCCATCAAGGATTGCCTCGCGGCGCATCGTGCTGTCTCCGCAATTGGGTTAGCGCGGTAGCAATCGCGGCGGCCGCGAAATAAGCGTCCGTTTACCGCAAGCGCAGCTGTTGCGGATTGAGCAGGCGAGCAGCGGGCGGCCGTGTGAGCGATTCTGATTGCGCGTGATTTGATTCAATTCGCGCGGCCCGTGCATATCGTCCTTCGCCGGCGTGATTTTTTACGCAAGTCGCAGGTGTTGTTATCGGAGCGTTTACCTATCGCGTCTGTCGCGTGAGATACAGCGCCGCTTTTGTCGCAAGACGCTATCGCAGGCCTCGAAGCGCAAACTTGTCTTCAATATCCGTATTAGCACGGAGGCTGAAATTAACGGGACCGTGAAAGGGGTTGTCTAACGATCCAGGCGCGGACCTCCGCCGAACTCCAGGTGCGGCCCAGGCGTCGAAGTCCGGCTCAGTAAGGCGTAGCTCATGGATGATCTGTTGCGGGAGTTTTTGACGGAGACCAGCGAGAGCCTGGACACCGTCGACAATCAGTTGGTGAAGTTCGAGCAGGAGCCGAACAACGCCAAGATCCTGGATAACATCTTCCGCCTGGTCCACACCATCAAGGGCACTTGCGGCTTCCTCGGCCTGCCGCGGCTTGAAGCGCTGGCGCATGCCGGCGAGACCCTGATGAGCAAATTCCGTGACGGCATGCCGGTGACGGCCGGCGCGGTGACGGTGATCCTGTCCTCGATCGACCGCATCAAGGAGATCCTCGCAGGCCTCGAGGCGACCGAAGCCGAGCCCGAGGGCACCGACCGCGATCTCATCGACAAGCTGGAAGCGATGGTTGAGCAGGGCATGGCCGCAATGGCGGCTGGCAGCGCTGCTCCCGTTGCTGAAGCGCCGCCGCTGGTGCCGGAAGCTCCGGCCGAAGCCAAGGCCGCACCCGCAAAGGAGATGACGCAGGGCTCGCTGATCGACCAGACCCTGGAGCGCCCGCTGCGTCCGGGCGAAGTCTCGCTCGACGAGCTCGAGCGCGCCTTCCGCGAGACCGCGATCGAAGCGCCGGCCCCCGTCGTCAAGGCCGAGCCCGCGCCGGCTGCTGAAGCTCCCGCGCCCGCCGCCAAGGAAGCTGCGAAGCCCGCCAAGGAAAAGGTCGCGCCGAAGAAGTCGATGGCCGACGAGGGCGCCGCCGAAGGCGACCGCATCGCCAACCAGTCGATCCGCGTCAACGTGGATACGCTGGAGCATCTGATGACCATGGTCTCCGAGCTGGTCCTGACCCGCAACCAGCTGCTGGAGATCTCCCGCCGCAACGAGGACACCGAGTTCAAGGTGCCGTTGCAGCGCCTGTCCAACGTCACCGCCGAGCTGCAGGAAGGCGTCATGAAGACGCGCATGCAGCCGATCGGCAATGCCTGGCAGAAGCTGCCCCGCATCGTCCGCGATCTGTCGAGCGAACTCGGCAAGCAGATCGAGCTGGAGATGCACGGCGCCGACACCGAGCTCGACCGCCAGGTGCTCGACCTGATCAAGGACCCGCTCACCCACATGGTGCGCAACTCCGCCGACCATGGCCTGGAGACCCCCGCCGAGCGGCTCGCGTCCGGCAAGGGCGAGCAGGGCACCATTCGCCTGTCCGCCTATCACGAGGGCGGCCACATCATCATCTGCATCGCCGACAACGGCCGCGGCCTCAACACCGAGAGGATCAAGGCCAAGGCGATCTCCTCAGGTCTCGTCACCGAGGCCGAGCTCGAGAAGATGAGCGAAGCCCAGATCCACAAGTTCATCTTCGCGCCCGGCTTCTCGACCGCGGCGGCCATCACCTCGGTCTCCGGCCGCGGCGTCGGCATGGACGTGGTGCGCACCAATATCGACCAGATCGGCGGCACCATCGACATCAAGTCGGTGGCCGGCGAGGGTTCCTCCGTCACCATCAAGATCCCGCTGACGCTCGCCATCGTCTCGGCCCTGATCGTCGAAGCCGCCGGCGACCGCTTCGCGATCCCGCAGCTCTCGGTGGTCGAGCTCGTCCGTGCGCGGGCCAACAGCGAGCACCGCATCGAGCGTATCAAGGACACCGCTGTCCTCAGGTTGCGCAACAAGCTCTTGCCGCTGATCCACCTCAAGAAGCTGCTCAAGATCGACGACGGCGCGGCCAGCGATCCCGAGAACGGCTTTATCGTGGTTACCCAGGTCGGCAGCCAGACCTTCGGCATCGTCGTCGACGGCGTGTTCCACACCGAAGAGATCGTCGTGAAGCCGATGTCGACGAAGCTGCGTCACATCGACATGTTCTCCGGCAACACCATTCTGGGCGATGGCGCGGTCATCATGATCATCGACCCCAACGGCATTGCCAAGGCGCTCGGCGCCGCCGGCTCCTCGGCCCATGACATGGGCGACGAGAACGGCGCGCATCACATCGGATCGGGCGAGCAGACCACCTCGCTGCTCGTCTTCCGCGCCGGCTCCAGCCAGCCCAAGGCGGTCCCGCTCGGGCTCGTCACCCGCCTGGARGAGCTCCCGGCCGACAAGATCGAGTTCAGCAACGGCCGCTACATGGTGCAGTACCGCGAGCAGCTGATGCCGCTCGTCGCCATGGAGAGCGTCACCATCGCGAGCCAGGGCGCCCAGCCGATCCTGGTGTTCGCCGATGACGGCCGCTCCATGGGCCTCGTCGTCGACGAGATCATCGACATCGTCGAGGAACGGCTCAACATCGAGGTCGGCGGCTCCGCCTCCGGCATTCTCGGCTCGGCCGTGATCAAGGGCCAGGCGACCGAAGTGATCGACGTCGGCCACTTCCTGCCGATGGCGTTCGCCGACTGGTTCACCCGCAAGGAGATGAAGCCGTCGCAGCACTCGCAGTCGGTGCTCTTGGTCGACGACTCGGCGTTCTTCCGCAACATGCTGGCACCCGTGCTGAAGGCGGCCGGCTACCGCGTCCGCACCGCGCCGACCGCGCAGGAGGGCCTGGCTGCGCTACGCGCACAGAGCTTCGACGTGGTCCTGACCGACATCGAGATGCCCGACATGAACGGGTTCGAGTTCGCCGAAGTGATCCGCTCCGACACCAATCTGGGCGCGATGCCGATCATCGGCCTGTCCGCGCTGGTGTCGCCGGCGGCGATCGAGCGCGGCCGGCAGGCCGGCTTCCACGACTATGTCGCCAAGTTCGACCGTCCCGGTCTGATCGCGGCGCTGAAGGAACAGACCGCGGGCGCCGCCGGCGCCTCCGAGCTGAGCCGGGCAGCGGCGTAACGGCACTGGGGATCAGGAGATACCGCTATGAGCAACAAGAAGACGCAGATCGGCGAAGGCGCCATGGTCGAATACGTCACCGCGATGATCGGCGGCCAGCTGTTCGGCCTGCCGATCTCCCGCGTCCAGGACGTGTTCATGCCCGAGCGCGTCACCCGCGTTCCGCTGTCCTCGCGCGAGATCGCGGGCGTGCTGAACCTGCGCGGCCGCATCGTCACCGTGGTCGACATGCGCGCCCGGCTCGGCCTGCCCAAGCCCGAGGACGGCAAGACCCCGATGGCGGTCGGCGTCGACCTGCGCGGTGAATCCTACGGCCTCCTGATCGACCAGATCGGCGAAGTGCTGCGCCTTGCCGAGGCCGGCATGGAAGAGAACCCCGTCAACCTCGATCC
>NZ_JBFUGY010000024.1:0-127370 GCF_056402655.1 Bradyrhizobium sp. P3_C3
CCCGATCTATAGCGGACTGGACGGCGGAATGAACGAGGCGTTTCTTGCAAAGTATCTGGTCAGAGTGACGCTTGCGAAAGTGATGCCGTATGCATCTTATCTGCCGCAACTGCCGCCAATCCCCTGGGTCACCAACGATGGTTCGTTGACGAGTAGATGGTTTGGCACCTCGTTCTCGAAACCGATTGCATGTGATCTGGCTCGTTCCAGCTTCCTGTCGACCGTCGTGGTAGGAGACGACGGGTGCTAGAGCGCCCGGTCTACTTCAGGCTTGCATCCAGAGTCAGCTGCCGGGTCACTGCCAGCCTCGCCAATGCTTTCTCAAGGTCTGAATACGCCCGGAAGCGGAGTGCGATGAAGCGCTGCGCGAGTCGGCTCGGGCTAGGTGTGGACCCATGCGTTTCAGCTAAGAGCGAGTTATTCGATCAACTCGTCGGCGCGGGTGAGCAATTTCGGTGGGACGCCTTCGCGCAAATTAAGATTACGAAGTGCACTCGCGCGTTAACTGCTTTCCATCCCGCTGCCACTGCGAGGTTAAGGCGGCCACTCGGCGAACGCTCGGGTGCAGGTCTGCTATGGGTCATTCGCGTCATTTTTGGCCTGTTTGCCGGATGTCTGCTTCTCCCCTGACAGCAGCGGAATAGCACACATCCACCAACCGCTGCTTCGGGCCAATAGGCGACATCGCCGATCAGCCTTTTGCATTCAATGACCTCGTCGTTTCCATCAACACCTGACGGGCAGGTGAGCTTAACCATCCAGAATCGGTCAAGTGTATTGCCCCTTCGGTGCAAACTGTCTTCTGGCGAGAGATGGGCGTCAACGGTAACATTGCGCACACTGTTGGAGCGGGGAGAGACGAATGATCTCTGCTTGTTGGCTTGCCGTTTGGATCGCGTGCTTCGGCTTGGGAATGGCCGTGGTCTTCCGGACGGGGCTTGGTATTGAACGTTGGTCTCCCGCTCTCGGCTTGGCCTATCTCGTAATCATTGGCCCTTCAGTTCCAATCGTAGCTTGGTTGGCCGCGGATCAGATCGTAACTGTAGAGCAGGCCAGTTGCGCGGAGTTGGACCCAGCAGCGGATCGGCTGAACGGCATGTCGCCATCCGAATTCCGCGTGCGCTGTATCGCGACCCAAGACAATTCGGGTTGGCTTGCTCGTCGCAGAACATGAAAGCTCTGGAGACAAATCATGCCGGAAGCGCTTGAAGTCGAGATATCTGCCTTCTTCAACAAATACATGGAGACATTCACCACCTGGGATGGTGATCAAATCGCCAAACTCTACTGCGCTCCCTGCATCACCATGCGGGGTGACGGGTCGATACATTGTTTTCAGTCACGTGACGAGATTGCGCGGTTTTTCCAAGGAGTGGCCGACACCTACCGACGCGAAGGGACCGAAAGTGGAACTCTGCACGATGTAGTGGCTGTTCCTATAGGCGAACGCAGTGCTCTCGGAACTGTAACGTGGAAAAACCTCCGACCGGATGGAAGCGTCACAAGGCAATGGCGGCAGTCGTACAACCTTGTTCGCTCCCCCGACGGCTGGCGCATCATTGCTACGACATTTCACCTAAGCGGGGTACCGAGCTAGTGATTTCCGCTTTGGGTCAAAAGCTGCGGTCAGCCCAACCATCGTGTGACGCCCGCTTTCCCGTAGACAGCCGACATCGCGACGCCTCTTGCGCTGGTCGGCTGGCGTGATTCTGCTCAACCAAAAGCGGTCATGTGTCGATCTCGGTTCTGAAGATGAATGGAGCTCGATGAGATGTTTCGCATTTTATGGCACAGGTAACCCTTGCGCGCCGGTTTCGCCGAGCGCACTCTTGCAGAGCGCTTTCACAAGAACTACGGAGGGTGCGATCATGCCACGGGTCAAGCAAGCTTCGAAGCAGAAGCGCACAGCCAAAGCCGCCACCGTGAAGGTGCTAGGTGCGGCCGGACTGGGTCTTTCGCTGGCGAGTAGCGCATCCGCATCCACGATGCCCGCTACCGGTATCCCGCAATCCAACACCTCGCCAAATCAGCGCTTCTTTCTTGGCGAAGAGGAAATGGCCGACGTCAGTCTGGCCACGTTCCATCTTTTCGATAGAGAAAACTTTGGCGGCGGCGTGCAGCTAGCGCGGGGGTGCGGTGGTTGCGGGTGCGGCCATGGTGGCGGGGGGTGCGGCGGCGGCCGAGGTTGCGGCGGCGGCGGGTTTGTTGGCGGCCGAGGTTGCGGTGGTGGTGGGTTTGTTGGCATCCGAGGTTGCGGTGGTGGCGGGCTCGTTGGCATTCGAGGTTGCGGTGGTAGCGGGTTCGTTGGCATCCGAGGTTGCGGTGGCTTCCGTGGTTGCCGTGGCTTCCGTGGTTGCGGTTGCGGCGGCTGCGGGTTCAGCATCGGATTCTATGACGACATCGGGTTCGATGACTGGGGGTATGGTGGCTGGGGGTTCGGTGGTTGCGCGGGTTGCTGCGGATCCTGGGGAGCGTGCCGCTTGTGCTAAGTCCCACCAAGGACTCTGCTAAGCTGCGATCAGCCTCTCGCTGGTTACGAGTTTAAGGTCGACTTCGGGTCAAAATGCGAAGAACTCAGAGCGAGCAAATCCAGTCCGCACCGCCTCGCTAAGCGGACCTCCTTGAGCGGTGTCGTCACTTCGCTGATGGGCCAACATCGGACTTCCCAAGAATACATGACGCAAAGTGATTGTCAGGCGAAGCCGGGGCATCTCCGTTCCTTGGGCCAGAGATGCTACCTGCTGCTGACAGTATGCTGTCAGTAGCACAGCGATACAGTCCTCCCGAACTTATAGGGGGAGATAAAGCTGTGAAGTTGTCTTCAACACGCCTGATCTCCGCTGATATCAAGGCTCTCGTCAACCTCTACGAGGTTTGGGCCAGCGTTGGCGCGACCCTTCATCTCTGGCGGCAGCGTTATCGCGATCGCCGGGAGCTCGCGCGCTGGACCGAGCCCGACCTGCACGATATCGGCGTCTCCCGGAGCGACATCGCGCACGAACTCGAAAAGCCGTCTTGGCGGGCCTAGCGACGGCAGCCGCGCCGGCACCGGGTTAAGGGGATTCGAGGTTTAGCCGCCCCCATAAGGTGCTGCCTGCACGTTCCCGAACCTGTTGAAGTTGTTCTCCGGATTATACCCGGAGTCGCGCAGGTTCTTGATGTACATCTCGCGGTCGTTGGAATTACCTGGGCCCACAGCATATGGGCTCAGCCCCCTCGACCCCTCGCTCGGCGACGGCGCAGGCGACGCGCGGCCATGATGGGTCCTCTGTGCGGCCAAAGCGCCAGAAGTAGAAATTGCGAGAATAGCAACGATGACAAGAATGCTTTTGGCCATAGATCAGCTCTTCGATAATCCACGGGACTGGCATGACCGGCACTCATCGGCCATGGTCGAGGGATGATTGCCATACCGTACCAGGGGCCGCCCTGGCACCCGTACCCGCGCCCTTCCGCCCAAGCAGGCGGCGCAAGCGCGGCAATCGCCAGTAGTCTGGTCTTTTCGTGGCTGGCGATTTCTGATCACTATACGATGGGGACGACCGCTCTGTCTGGCAACACGAGGTCCTTCAAACTAGCGCGAGGACCGGTCGAGCCTAAGCCCAATGCCTGCGCGGCGAACGGGTGGTCCGGTCTGGGTCAAAAGGCGACCTTCGGGCGCGGCTGATTTAGGTCCGTTCAACCCTCAACAGCGGACATCGGAACACTGCCGCCGCAGGTCCGAAAAGTGCCATAAGCTGCCATTGAAGACGAAGGCACATTTTTTTCTCGATCCTGACCGGCATTCTTCCCGATGTCCTAAAGTCTATCTTGGTTGAAAAGACACGAGAGGCAGCGAAATGCTACCGGCACCAATCACTTGTTGCTTCTACCGTTGTCGCGGACTCTGCCTTCAGACTTGGATCGTCGCGACTTTCGCAATCGTGATGGCCTCCGCTCCACTGCAAGCCTCAACAGCACCAAAAACGTCAGCGTGCGGATACCTCGCTGGTCTAATTGATAAGGCACCGCCATCAGGGCCGTTGTTCCTGCCCAGCTATCCGACCGTCGAATCGGGGCCTCTGCATGGCGCCGCCTACCTCTATGACAATGCGGTAGCCGCCATCGCGTTGGTCGGTTGCGGTGAGCAAGACAAAGCGTATCGGATTGGCTCGGCGCTTCTCTGGGCCATCGACAACGACCGCACCTGGCATGATGGACGGCTCCGGAACGCTTACGCCGCGGGCGTGGTGGGGAATGGCCCCGTCAAACTTCCGGGGTGGTGGGACAATACTCAGAACAAATGGTTAGAGGATCGATATCAGGTGGGCAGCGATGTTGGTAACATGGCATGGGCCATGTTGGCGTTGCTGTCGCTTGATGATGTGAACGCCGGCTCTCGGTTCCGCGATGGTGCAGCACGGCTTGGCGCCTGGGTCGCGCAATGGGCCGATACGCGCGGTACTGGCGGTTTCACGGGTGGTACGTTTGGGCACGAACCGACGCCGGAAGTGCGGACGTGGAAATCGACTGAACATAATACTGACCTCGCCGCTGCGTTTGGCCTTCTTGCGATCCGTACAGGGGATTCGCGCTGGCGCGATAAGGCAACGGTCGCTGAGTACTTCGTAAATACGATGTGGGATCCGGCATGCGCCTGTTTCGCCGCAGGTACCGCTGAAGACGGTGTCACGCACAATCCGATTTTGGCTCTCGATGCTCAGGTCTGGCCTTTAATAGCGCTCCACGGAGCGGTCGAGAAATTTGCATCGGCAATTACGACCGCCGAACAGCGAATGAGTGTCGATGAGGGCTTTTCTTACGGTGAAGACCGAGACGGTGTGTGGACCGAAGGAACGGGCCAAATGGCTCTCTTGATGAAATTGCTCGGCAGGACTGGGAGAGCAGACTCGTTGATCGCTGTAGTCGAATCCCAGAGGTCGCCGGATGGTGGGTTCTATGCCACAACTGCCCGCGAGTTGCCGACCGGGTTCGTGTTGGACACCGATCCGACCAAACCGCGGCTCTATTTCCGATTGTCACATCTTGGCGCAGCTTCGTGGGCTGCCCTCGCGGAACGTGGGTTCAATCCCTTTACGGTGACAAAAGGACTCCCGTAGTTGAGTCGCGGTGCTTCTCGTCCGTTTCGGTCTGTTTTGATTTCGATATGTCCGTTCCGGGTCACAAGCCGACATCTGAGCAAAGACTACAAAGCGTCCGCTTTGGGCCAATAACGGAAGTCGCGATTGGACAACAGGTCCGCGGCCATGGTCGGCAATAAGTATCGTACGTGAAGTGGTTCACAAATAGACGGTCCAGACCGCGATAGGCTAAGCGGGATCTTCGTGCGCCAGTGGTATCAGCAGATTCGAGATCGAACATCGACGTCCACCGCTCCGTCGCACGTATCGTATTTCGCAATGCTGGCTCTATGAACTGTCAGATTTGGTTCGATGGCATTCTGTGCGGCCGAGAGCCCAAGAATGACCAATCTCTTCACGCAATTCAGAAAGTTGATTGGAGAATAAGCCACACGATAAATCAGATGGAGGATCCGATGGTAAAGAGAGCGATTGCGCTCGGCGGAGGCGGTCCGGCAGCAGGATTGCACATCGGGGTTCTGGAAGCCCTTGCCAACGAAGATATAAGGTTTGACGTGTGGGCTTTGTCCTGCATCGGCGCTTGGGTTGGGATCGTCTACAATCAGTTTGATGGAGTTGAAAACAAAGCCAGGGCGGAAAAGACCTATCAATTCTTCAAGAATGGCGTGTTTCGAGACGACGAAGGCTATAAGCGCTTCCCCATAAACACCGTGTTTGGTCCGGATTGGGCAGGAAGCATGAGCAGGGCTCTGACCAGCTTCGTCATGGATCCCAAGAACTATCTGCATTTATGGGACCCATCGACCATGGTGCATGCCTTCAGGGATTCTATGTCGCTCTGGTTCCCTCAACAGAAGTTCACGATCCCGGACGACGGAGACATCAACAGATGGATCCTTAATCAGGTCCTGGCACCCAATCCCTTCGTTCGCTATCTCACGTCAATGATGTACTTGTCCCATGTCACTGGCCTCTCCAAGATCAACTATCCGAATAGCCAGTTCATGAAGAGCATAAAGTTCGAAGCGCTCAAAGAGCCTGGAAAGCCCGTCATATTTCACAACGCCTGGAATCTTGATGACCATAAGCTCGCGTTGTTTTCCAACCGACCAATGATCCAGCAAGCCGACAAGAAGGAGTACAAAGGGCCAATCAGCGCGTCCAGCCTATGTGCGTGCTCAGCTCTTCCCTTCATCGAAGAAACAGTTGAGATCGACGGAGTTACGTACTGCGAAGGAGCGCTGATCGACACGGTCAACTTCGAGAGCTTGCTCGAGGAGCACCGTGATCTGGACGAAATATGGGTGAGCAGGATCGTCGATTCAAAGCAGGTCCGCAAACCGAAAGACCTTCATGACGCCCTGGCGAATCTTTGCCAATTATTCGCAGCGACCGTTGGCGAAGATGACGTCAGGATCTTCAAATATCACGTGCAGTACGACGAACCCAAATGGGAAGGCATAATCGTCGAGATCCAGGTGCCGGGGCACATCAATTTCAAATGGAATCACAGCAACCTCTATAACGGGCGAGTGTTGGGAAGAGCCGCTGCGGAACAAGCAATCAAGAGGTATCACGCACATGCAAACCTCGACCCGCATGATGGGCCACACTTCATAAATGAGCATCCAGAGAAAAACGACAAGGAGGGATGGCAAACGGTGAAAGATACGTATCGTAAATGCCAAGAGCGAGCGGATGCCTAGTGCCAAAGGCAAGTAGCTCTGCGACCGCTGAAGACTCCAATATCTGTGATCCGGACAAAATTACTGCAGTCGATCGAGCAGTGCCTTCGCTTGCTTTAGATCCTGCGTTTCAAAACCCTCGGTAAACCCCGCGTAGACGGGAGCAAGCAGGTCGAGCGCTTCCTTGCGTCTGCCCTGATCGATCCACAAGGCGCCGAGGTCAGCTGCAACTCGAAGTTCAAGGGCCTTGGCGTGTTGGCTTCTTGCAGTTGTCAGTGCGCGCTCGAACAGTGATTGCGCCTCGGTGCCGGCTCCCGGTACATCATGGAAGAGCAGCACGCGCGCCTTCAGTCGATACAGTTCGGCCTCAAATATCCGCTCGCTATTGCGGCTGGTTGTGGCAAGGCCCTGTTCGATCAGCTCGAGCGTGGCTTCGCGCTGACGGCTCGACAATAGGGCCGGGCTCAGGAGCACGTATAGGGCCGTGATGCCGAGCTGATAGCCGGCGTTACGGTATTCATTCATCGCAGCCTGGATTTCCGCGAGCGCGGCGGACGAAGGATCGAGAAAGCTGGCACTTATTCCCCGGACGGCGCGCGCCAATCCTCTCCATTGCCGGAATCCGTGCTCCTCCGACAAGGCAAGACAGCGTTCCGCATAGCCGTGCGCAGTCAGGAACTCGCCCCGAAGAGCGTGGAGAATGGACGCATAGTAACATCCATAGGCCTGCGAATGCGGATGACCAATGGCGTCGGCACGACGAATGGCGGTATCCAGTCGTGCGAGTGCGGTATCGGGGCGGCCCAGCAGCCAGAGCCCCCATGACATCAGGGCAAGGTCGGCCACGCCCGCATCCTGGCCGGCGGCACGCGCCGCCAATCTGTCCTGCTCGTTGCTTGCCTCGAACGCTTCGAAGGCCCGTACGATCACTTCGTGGGCTCCTTCGAGATGTCCCATAAAAAGTCGAATCATGCCTTGTCCACGCATCGCGTTGAGCAACGTTGGTCGATCGCCGCGCGCCTCCGCGAGTTCGAGCAGCGCCGAGATCATTTCCTCGGCGACCGGCAACTCACCACGAATGACGCTCGCGGTGGTCAACCAGAACATGATCTGTAGTTGCTCGGGGGGATCTACGAGGCGCTGGCACAGCTCGCGCGCGCGGACAAAGATCGCCACCGCATGTGGCGACGCTGGCCCCTGGGTAGCGATCAGGCATGGTCCCAGCGCGAATTGAAAATCGAGCTCCCGTCTGTCCTTTCGAGCACCGTCGGGCAGATGGGCCAAGACCTCGATGCCCTTCCGCAGGTGTGCGATAGCTTCGAGGTTGGCGGAGCGCATGGCCGCCTTCCTTCCCGCCTGGAGCCAATATTCTCCTGCCTTTTCGAACAGTCCCGCCTCCGTTAGGTGGAGCGCGAGAGTCTCGGGTTGAGCCTCCACGATTTCCGGGAACTGTTGCTCGAACACGTCCGCGATGGTGGCGTGCAGCGTAGCGCGTCGGCTCTTCAGAAGTCCGGATTCGGCAGCGTCGCGTACGAGCGCATGCTTGAAAGTATAGACAGCCCGGGGTATCTCGCCCCGGCAGAATATCAGCTCCGCCCGGACAAGCTGGGCAAGCGCCTCCTCCAGCGTCTGCCTTGGCAACTCGGCAACGGCGCTCAGCAGTTCGTAGGAGAACTCGCGCCCCACGACGGCGCCGATCTGAGCCACGTATTTCACCGGAGCCAATCGGTCGAGCCTGGCCATCAGCGATGCGCTCAACGTCGTCGGAATCGCCATCGATGGTAGCGGACGGCTGAGCGTGTAATGGTCGTCCCGCTCCTGCAACAGCCCGGTTTCGAGCACGGCCTTCGTCAGTTCCTCGACGAACAAGGGTACGCCATCGGTACGGGCGAGGATTTGGTGCATGACCTCCTCGGGTAGCGTCTTGCCGGCGGTGACGCGCTCGACCAATGCCGCCCCGTTGCGCCGACTGAGCCGCGTGAGCGAGATCGTCGTCACATGGGCATGACCAGGCCAGGGCGGCGCGAACTCCGGTCTCGCCGTGATCAGCAGCAGCACGCGAAGCCGCGGCAGCTTTTCCAGTGTAACCGCGAGCAGTTCCAGCGACGTCGGATCCGCCCAATGGGCATCCTCGAATATGACGAACACCGGCTGACGCGCCGCCAATGCTTCGAGCTGGGCCAGGAACGCCGCCAGCGTCATGTCCTTGCGGGTCTGCGGAGTCATTTCGGGAAGGCGATAGCGGTCGCAGAGCGGAAGCGACAGAAGATTGGCCAGGGCCGGCACCACGCGGTCTGCATCGGCGCCAAACCGCAAGAGCAGAGCTTCAAGCTTGGCAAACTTCTCCGTCGGCGTCTCGCCTCGCTCGAACCGGGCGGCACGTTCGAGGTTGGCGATGAATGGATACAGCGCACTGTTGGCGTGGTGCGCCGAGCAGAAGTGCCGTACCGTAATGTGTGGTTCGGCCTGGAGCCGCTCTTGAAGCGCCAGCGCGATATGCGACTTACCGATACCCGGCTCTCCAGTTAGAACCACGACGCAGCCTTCGCCTGACGCGGCATGCCGCCAGCGCCGCAACAGCAGTTCGATCTCCTCGTCACGCCCGATTAGCGGTGTCAACCGCGTCTTGTGCTGCGCCTCGAAGCGGCTTTCTACTCCACTGATCCCGAGCACCTGCCAGGCAGGTATTGGTTCCGCCCATCCTTTGAGCGCGACAGAGCCGAGATCGCGGTACTCGAAATGTCCATCGGTGAGCTGGTGTGTGCTCTCGGAAATCAGCACCATACCGGGCTCGGCGAACTGCTGCAGGCGAGCGGCCAGGTTCGGTGTCTCACCAATGACCGCGTGCTCCTTGGCGGCGCCTTCGCCGGTCAGATCACCCACGACGACCATTCCGGTGGCGATGCCAACGCGGACCTGTAGCCTCGTACCGATATCTGTCTGGAGGTTGGCCACGGCATCGACCAGTGTCAGTCCCGCGCGTGTCGCCTGCTCGGCATCGTCCTCGTGCGCCTGGGGATAGCCGAAATAGGCAAGCACGCCATCCCCCATGTACCGCGCGATGACGCCCTCATTCCGGGCGATAACACCCGCGATGCAGTCGTGATAGGCACCGATGACCGAGCGCAAGTCCTCTGGATCCAGTCGGGCCGCAAGTGCCGACGAGTCCACCAGATCGCAAAACATGACCGTCAGTTGGCGCCGCTCGGCGCTGTCCCGCGGCGCTGGTTTGGCGGCCGTTCGGACTGATACGAGGACTTCACTCTTGAGTTCTGCAATTGCGCGCAGAATCTTGCGCCGGTGCCCAAGCAGGACGCCAAGGTCCTTGAGGTCCTGCTCCGTGAGATCGCTAACGACCGAGAAATCGATGGCGTTCTCGGCGAAACGCTGGGCGTACTCCCCCAAACCGATCGATGCGAGCCACTCTGCAGTACCTGTCATGGGATACCTATGGCCTATGCGATAAGAATAGCACATTGGAGTAGCCAGCGAAGGCGCATCTATCGCTGGAAGCGCAGATCGCCGGACCTCTCGCCCAATTGAAAGGGCTCCGGCGAAAACTGGATGCTGCCAAGCGATGTCGCAGTTGGGTCAAGAGCCGACATCAAGCAGACGGCCACGATAGGTCTGCCATGAGCCAATAGCGGTCGTCGGCGAGACCGGACGTAATATGCACTTTGTGCCAAAATGCGGATTCAAGATGGAGCGCAACTGATGTTCGATTTATCGCGCCGATTAGAGCATCATTGATTAGCCTTTGCTGTGGCCCAAGATGTGGGCGCGCAAGCGACGCCATTTCATCGGGTGATGGTATGCTCCACCGTTCCCAATAGTCGCGCGCGGGCTTTAGCTTGCCGATCCCCTAGTAACTGGGAATGTCCGAGTTGGCGATGGAAGCCATCGGCTATCCATGGGCAGCGATGATGGCATTGTGCCACTGTGTTGCCCGACGGATCAAGTTGATTTCGTAAAATCCGCAGTTGCTGGGTATCAAGCCATTGATATCGCTGTCGCCAGCTACTGTGCATGGGGTTGTTTTTCGATATTTTTGTTGTGCGGCTCGCCGAGCCTGATCCGAACCAGCGCTAGTGCCCGCCGAGATAGGCCGTGATCAGCCTGGGATCGTGGATGAGGTCCTTGGCCGGGCCCGACTGCACGACCTCGCCAGTCTCGAGCACATAGCCATAGTCAGCCGTCTCGAGCGCGGCGCGGGCGTTCTGCTCGACCAGCAGGATGGAGACGCCCAAGTCGCGTAGCGACGCGATGGTGCGAAAGATCTCGCGCACGATCAGCGGCGCGAGGCCGAGGCTCGGCTCGTCCAGCATGAGCAGTTTCGGCTTGGCCATCAGCGCGCGGCCGAGCGCGAGCATCTGGCGCTCGCCGCCGGAGAGCGTGCCTGCCGCCTGGCGCTGCCGTTCCTTCAGGCGGGGGAAGCGGTCATAGACCTCGTCCAGTGTCTTCTGGACGCCCGAGCGGTCGCGCAGGCTGTAGGAGCCGAGCAGGAGGTTGTCCGCGACCGACATGTCGGAGAACAGCTCACGCTTCTCCGGCACGAGGCACAGCCGGCGCTCGACGCGGTCTTCGACCGACATCCTGCCGATGTCGTGACCCTGGAAGACCATGCGCCCGCGTGAGGCCAGCAGGCCGATGGCCGCCATCAGCAGCGTGGTCTTGCCGGCACCGTTCGGGCCGATGACGGTGACGATCTGACCTTCCTCGACCGACAGCGACACGTTGCGGACCGCTTCGACATTGTCGTAGCAGACCGTCACATCCGTCATGGACAGCATCTCGCTCACGCGACGCCTCCGAGATAGGCTTCCTGGACCCGTTCGTCGCTGCGGATCGCGGCTGGCGCGCCTTCGCAGAGTTTTGAGCCGAAATCGAGCACCACGATGCGGTCGACCAGCGACATCACGAACTCCATGTCATGCTCGACGACCAGGATGGTCAGATGGTCTGCCCGCAGCGAGCGGAGCAGTTCCGCGAGCCGCAGCTTCTCCTGGCGGCGAAGGCCCGCGGCCGGCTCGTCCAGCACCAGCAGCGCAGGGTCGGCGGCGAGCGCACGCGCGATCTCAAGGATGCGCTGGTTGCCGAGCGGCAGATTGCCCGCGAGCTCGAATGGCTTGTCGCCGAGCCCAACGCGTTCGAGCTGCATCATGGCCTCGTGCCGGGCGCTGGCTTCCTCGCGCTGGTTGAGGCGGAAGGCGCCGGCGAACAGGCCGCTGCGCGTGCGGGCATAGGTGCCGAGCATCACGTTTTCCAGCAGGCTCATGCGCGGGCGCAGCTTCACATGCTGGAAGGTCCTGGCGACGCCGGCCTTGGCGATGCGGGACTGCGCGTCATGCGTGATCGGGCGTCCCGCAAAGACGATCTCACCCTTGTTGACCCGGAGCGCGCCGGTCAGGCAGTTGAACATCGTGCTCTTGCCGGCGCCGTTGGGGCCGATGACGGCAAGGATTTCGCCGGCGCGGACCTCGAAGCTGACATTGTTGACGGCGACGAGGCCGCCGAACCGGCGCTCGGCGCCATCCACTTTCAGAAGCAGCTCCCCGGGCGTCGGTTGCGCGCGACGGGGCAGGGGCGGCGCCGGTTGAGGTCGCTCGCGCCTGGCCTTGGGCAGATAGCGGGCGACGAAGGGAACGATGCCTTGCCGGGCCCATTGCAGGAACAGGATGAACAATGCGGAGAAGGCGACGATCTCGAGCTGGCCGGAGGCACCCTTGGCGATCAGCGGCAGATAATCCTGCACGCTGTTCTTGAGCAGCGTGACGACCGCGGCCCCCACGACGCCGCCGAGCAGGCTGCCGGCGCCGCCGACCATCGACATCATCAGATATTCGATGCCCATGCCGGCATCGAACGGACCCGGGCTGATGAAGCGGCTCATGTGTGCGTAGAGCCACCCGGAGAGCGAGGCGAGGAAGGCCGCGATCACGAAGGTCACGAGCTTGATGCGAAAAGCGTTGATGCCGAGGCTCTCGACCAGCGTGTTGCCGCCGCGGAGCACGCGCATGGCGCGGCCGAGCCGGGAGTCCAGCAGGTTGTAGCCGAGGAAAAGCACCGCGGCGACGATGCCCCAGATCAGGAAATAGATCTGGGCGCTCGTGACCAGCGCAATCGAACCGAAGCTGATCGGCGGAATCGACGAGATGCCGTTGAAGCGGCCGAGCCCCTCGACATTGCCGAACAGGAAGCCGATCGCAAGGCCCCAGGCGACGGTCGAGAGCGACAGGAAATGGCCCTGAAGTCGCAGGGTGACGACGCCGAGAAAGGTTGCGACGCCGCAGGTCAGCACCACGCCGAACACGAGGCCGAGCCACGGGGAGTACCCGTTCAACGCAGAGACCCACGCGGTTGCATAGGCGGCGACGCCCACGAACGCCGCCTGACCGAAGGACACGATGCCGCCGACGCCGGTGAGGAGTGCAAGACCAATGGCGACCAGCGAATAGATGCCGATATAGTTCATCAGCGTGATGCTGAACGGACTGAGCACGAAGGGCGCCACCGCGAGACACAGCACGGCGAGGACGGCGGCAAGCTGAATGTGGAGGCGCGTCATTCCTCGATCTCCTCCTCGGAATGCAGCGAGGCGAGGGATCGCCAGATCAGGATCGGGATCAGCAGCGAAAAGACGATGACGTCCTTGAGCGCGCTGCTCTCGAAGGAGGCGAAGCTTTCGAGGATGCCGACGCCGACGGCGCCGATCGCCGCACCGGGATAGCTGGTCATGCCACCGACGATGGCGCCGACAAAGGCCTTGAGGCCGATCAGGAAGCCGGAATCGTAGAACACGGTGTTCACCGGCGCGATCAGGATTCCGGATACGCCGGCCATCAGCGATCCCAGCAGATAGGCGATCGTGCCGGCGCGGGCGGGGCGTATTCCCATCAGCCGGGAGCCGGTCCGGTTCACGGCCGTGGCGCGCAGCGATTTTCCGACCAGCGTGAAGTCGAAGAAGAGATAGAGGAGGCCGCTGAAAACGAGGGCCGCGATCACGATCAGCATGGTCTGGCCCGAGATCAGCACGCCCGCGAACTCGGTCGAGAGCGAGGTCAGCGGCTCGGTTCGAACCCCTTCGGGCCCGAAGAACAACAGGCCAAGGCCGACCAGCGCGAAATGCAGCGCCACG
Source organism: Bradyrhizobium sp. P3_C3 (assembly GCF_056402655.1). Classification (NCBI taxonomy): domain Bacteria; kingdom Pseudomonadati; phylum Pseudomonadota; class Alphaproteobacteria; order Hyphomicrobiales; family Nitrobacteraceae; genus Bradyrhizobium; species Bradyrhizobium sp. P3_C3. Next base: position 13,902 of record NZ_JBFUGY010000024.1, read on the forward strand.
GACACCGTCAGCAACAGCAGCACGGTGCCGTCAGCGATGGGACGGAAGACGATCCGATCCAGAAGCGGGGAGATCGGCGTGATCAGCATCAGCGCCAGCACGAGCCTGGCGGCAAGCGGCGGGTCCAGTCGCATGACAAGCCAGGCTGCACCGACCACGGCGAGCGGAAGCAGGAGATAGAAGGATACCGCGCGGGGCAGCAGCCGGAGTTCGCCGGAGCGCACCAGCGAGATGATCTCGATCAGGGTCGCAAGACAGGCCAGGATCACGACCAGCGCTCCCGTGCCCGGAAAGCGCTTCGCGTCGAGGGCGGCCAGCGTCAGCGCGGTGAAGGCCGCGATGTCGCCGAAGGGAATGAAGATGACTCGCGTCACCGTGAAGATCAGGACGGTCCCGATCGCCACCAGGGCATAGACGGCCCCGGTGGCGATCCCGTCGATCGCGAGAATGGCTGCAATGTCGCTCGTCATTGAGACGTCGTTGCTCCCTGTGATGCCGGGGCCATCGATACGGTTATGGCGCGTACTTCCAGGCGCCGCCGGTCAGGCGCACCACGACGAGCGAGCGCTCGTCGACGCCGGTGACCGCACCGGGCTTGAAATTGTAGACGGCATGCACGCCCGGCAGCTCCTTGGTGCTGAGGATCGCGTCCCGCAGCGCGGTGCGGAATTCCGCCGTTCCGGGCTTGGCGGTCTTGAGCGCGCGCTCGGCAGCGTTGGCGAAAATCAGCCAGGCGTCGAACGAATAGGCGGAGAAGCCGTCGGTGGTCGGGATGTTATGGGTCTTCTGGTAGACGCTGCGGAAATCCAGCGCGATCTTCTTGGCAAAGTGCTCGTCGGGAAGCTGCTCGGCGACGATCACGGGACCCGCGGAGACCTGAATGCCGTCGGCCGCCTTGCCGCCGACATTGACGAAGTCCGGATTGACGAGTGCGACCGTGCCGTAGGTGTTGCCCTTGAAGCCCCGCTCGGCGAGCGTGAGGAGGGGCAGCGCGCCTTGCGTGCCCGAGCCGCCGTCCAGCACGGCGTCAGGACGTGCGGCCATCACCTTGAGAATCTGCGCGGTGACCGAGGTGTCGGTGCGGGCGTAGCGCTCGTTGGTCTGTATCTTGATGTCGCCGGCGGCTTCGGCGGCCTTGGCACCGTTGTAGACGAGGTCGCCCCAGGCATCTGAGAAGCCGACATAGCCGATGTTCTTCATGCCGTCGCGCTTCATGCGGTCGGCGACGATCTTGACGAGGAGAGAGGCCGGCTGCGGCACCGACACCACCCACTGCTCCGGCGTATCCGGCAGCTTGCCGATCGGCGAGACCGCGATCATCGGCACTTTCAGCTCGCTCGCCACCGCCGCCATGGCGATGGTCGAGGGCGCCGTGGCCGTGCCGATCAGGAGGTCCACCTTCTCTTCTTCAACCAGCTTGCGCGCATTGCGGGTCGCGGCCGACGGGTCGGAGCCGTCGTCGAGCTGGATCAGGCGAATGGTCTCGCCGTTGATGGTCTTCTTGTATTCATAGGCGGCATTGATGCCGCGCCCATAGGGGATTCCGATCGACGAGCCGTTGCCGCTCAGCGAGGTAACGAAGCCGATGGTGATGTCGGCCTGCGCAGCCGGCGCTGCGAAGAGTCCGGCGACAAGTGCGAGTAGGCTCAGAGTCTTGCGCATACGCGTTCTCCTCCGTTGGTGCTGGATAGGAATGCCTCGAAGCTGCCGTGCGGGGAGTCCGAACGACGAACGAACCGATTGAAAGCATTGCTGCAGCGCCGAAATCCGGGCGCGGCCGAAGAGGGGTTGCTCGGCCGGATCTCAGCGGCCATGGCGCTGGTTGCCGCTCGAACGACAGGCCCACCGGCCGATGTGGGCGGGACTTTCCTGAAGCAACGAAAGGCCGTTGGCCCGGCCGCGATGCGCGGCCGGCGATGCTGTTGCTGCCGGCTGTTCGAGCACGGCGACTGTCCACACGATCGAGTCTCTCAAAATCGGTGCCCTGCAACATCCACCGGTCCCTGGCCGGCGAGGAATTACTTAAAGCCTAAAGTATTGTTGGTGGAGCCGTCAACACGTGTCACGGCTCTGTCAGAAAAAATGTTGTTGCATACAATTTCGCCAGAGTGCGGCGCCTCAATGCCGATCGAGCGTACGAAAAGGCCGGGCTTCCCTTGCGGTGGCGGTGGCCGTCGGCGACGCCGCCGAGCGCATTTGACGCGTGAATTAGTTTATGATTGAAATATATTTGTCGGCCGTCGACGACCGATCCTCCGATCACCGCCTGAGGAGAAGGACGATGCGCATCTTCTGGCAGAGCTTCGTTGATGCGAGCGTGAACGCGCCCTACATGGCGCGGCTGTCGGAATACCTCAACAACATCGCTGCATCGGGCACGACAGTTCACGTCGAGGGCATTTCGCCGCCCGACCGGGAGTTCGGACGGCTCGCGGAATTGCGCTGCGCCGTCCAGGCGATCGACAACGGCATTGCGGCCGAGGAGGGCGGGTTCGACGCCTTCGTGATGGGACATTTCCAGGATCCCGGACTCTACGAGTTGCGTTCGACGCTGGACATTCCCGTGATCGGGACCGGCGAGGCGACGTTGCTGGCGGCCTCTCAGCTCGGCCGGAGGCTCGGCCTTGTGACGCTCGATCCCGTCTTCGAGGTCTGGCACTACGAGCAGGCCGAGCGTTATGGCCTCGGCGATCGCGTGGTCCATGTGACCGGCCTTGGCTGCAAGCCGGCGGATTTCGCCGATGCCTTTGACGGAGATCAGGCCGCGCAAGCCCGCATGATCAAGGACTTTGTCGCCTGCGCACGCCCGCTGATCGAGCACGGCGCCGACGTCGTGATCCCCGCCGGTGTACTGCCGGGCCTTCTGATCGGAAGGGAGCATGGCCTGAAAGTCGGGCACGCGCCGGTGGTCAATTGCGCGGCGGTGGCGCTGAAAAGTGCCGAGATGTGGGTGCAGCTCCGGCAGCTCAATGGCACCGAGCCCAGCCGCGGGCCGAGCTTCAAGCGGGCCAGCGCCCAGGCGCGCGACGATTTCCGCGCACTGCTTGCTCGCAACAGCCGCTAGGACTGGAGAGTGAATGATGATGAATCCCGAAAAGATCCTGTACGAGACCGAGGTGACGGCGATCGGCGGCCGGGACGGCAAGGCCGCCAGCGCCGACGGCCTGTTGTCGGTATCGCTGTCCGTGCCGAAATCGCTGGGCGGTCCCGGGGGCGGAGGCACCAACCCCGAACAGCTCTTTGCGGCCGGCTACGCCGCGTGCTTTCTCGGTGCGGTCAAGCTCGTCGCGCGCACCCGGACGGTCGTCCCATCCGCTGAGCCGTCAGTGACCGCGAAGGTTGCGATGGGTCCGGTTCCCGTCGGATATGCGCTCGCCGTCGAACTGAAGGTCAATCTGCCCGGTGTCGAGAGGTCGGTGGCCGAGGAGGTCGTCGCAGGCGCGCACGAGCGCTGTCCCTATTCGAATGCAACCCGCGGCAATATTGCGGTGAAGCTCACGGTCATCTGAGACAATGAACGAGGCGGGCGGTTGGTGACCAATACCTTGCGCACACCATATGACGGCGTCGTGATTGCGGCGCCCGTCACGATTCCCTATGTGCGCTACTCCATCGAGAGTGCGCAGTGGTGGATCGGGCGGGCACTGAGTACGCTCGTTGCGCAGGCCGGCATCAAGGCTTCCGACATCGACGGTCTGTGCGTCTCCAGCTTTACCATGGGCACCGACAGCGGGATCGGGCTGACGCAGCATTTCGGGCTCTGCGTACGATGGCTGGATACGATTCCGCTCGGTGGCGCCAGCGCCATCGCAGGCTTGCGAAAAGCGGCGCGCGCGGTTCAGGCGCGCGACGCCGACATCGTGGCGTGCATCGCCGGCGATACCAACCATGTCGATTCGTTCCGGCTGACGCTGGAGAACTTCTCGCGCTTCAACCAGGATGCCGTCTATCCCTATGGCGCCGGTGGTGCCAATGCGAGCTTCGCGCTGATCGCCCGCAACTACATGCGGACCTTCGGCGTCACGCGTGAGGATGTCGGCAGGATCGCCGTCGCCCAGCGCGCCAATGCCCTGCGCAACCCGCATGCGCTGATGAAGACGCCCCTGACGATGGAGCAGTATCTGGCGGCACGGCCGATCTCCGATCCCATCCATCTCTTCGACTGCGTGATGCCATGCGCCGGCGCCGAGGCCTTCCTGGTGATGCGGGACGAGACCGCGGCTTCGCTCGGGCTGACAGCAGCACGGCTGCTTTCGACAATCGAGCGGCACAACGCCTTTGCTGATGATCCGATGCAGGTCCGCGGCGGCTGGGCAATGGACGTCGGCGAGCTCTATGCGATGGCCGGCGTGAAGCCCGACGATCTCGATATCGTGCAGACCTATGACGATTACCCCGTCATCACGATGATGCAGTTCGAGGATCTCGGCTTCTGCAACAAGGGGGAGGGGGCCGAGTTCGTGCGCCAGCACGATCTCACCATCGACGGCGACTTTCCGCACAACACGTCGGGCGGACAGCTCTCGGCCGGACAGGCCGGCGCCGCCGGCGCCTATCTCGGTCTCGTCGAGGGACTTCGACAGGTTCTGGGAACTGCAGGCCCCACGCAGGTCGGGAACGCGAGCCTCGCCTTGGCCTCGGGGTTCGGTATGATCAACTATGACCGTGGTCTCGCCTCGGGCGCCGCGATCTTTGCAGGGCCGTCGCGATGATAGAGCCGATCAAGCCGCCCCGGCGCAAGAACCCGCTGCTGCGGACGCGGCTGCCTGCTTCGCCGCCGCGACCGCGCAGCAGGACGTCGCATGGGTTTACGCGGGCAGCCGCCGAGGGCCGCTTCATGCTGCAACGCTGTGACGCCTGCGGTTCTTTTGCTTATCCGGCGCGGGAGGCCTGTCCGTCTTGCCTGTCGGCCGGACTTGCCTTCGTCGATGCGCCACGACGAGGTGTTCTTCTTGCCGAAACGACTGCGCGCGTGCCGAGCGATGTCTATTTCCGCGAGCGGGCGCCCTGGCGCATCGGCCTCGTGAAGATGGAATGCGGTCCGACGATTGTGACGCACCTCCATGCCGACTGCGTGGAGGGCGCACCGGTCCGCATGTCGTTTCAACTCGACAAGAGCGGCCAGGCGGTGGCCTTTGCCCATCCCGAGGGGGAGACTCCCAACATGGCAGACGACAAGCAATGGCGGGAAATGACGGCCGATCCGAAATTCCGGCGGGTGCTGGTCACCAACGGTCGGAGCGTGATCGGTCAGGAGGCCGTCGCCGCCTTGAAGGCCGCGGGCGCCAAGACGGTGTTCGTCGGCGTTGCCGAACCGTGGCGGCCGTTCGCCGGCGAGCAGCTGCTGCGCGGCCAGGACGGAATCGAGATCGTGACCCTTGACGCCGCCGACGAGAAATCTGCGGCCGATCTCGCGGCCGACATCGGCGGCAAGGTCGATATCCTCGTCAACACGACGGAGTATGTGCGGCCGGGCGGCCTGCTCGACCGCAGGGGCACGAGCATCGCGCGCGACGAGATCGACCAGGCCTATCTCGGCTTCATCAACCTCGCACAGGCCTTCGGTCCCGCCATGCGAATGCGGGGTGCCGATGGCACCAACAACAGCGCCGCGTGGGTCAACATTCTCTCGGTCCATGCGCTGGCGAACTGGCCTGCCTTTGGCGCCTACTCGGCCTCGCAAGCGGCGTGCCTGTCGCTCTCGCACTGCCTTCGCGCCGAGCTCAGGCCCGGCGGCGTCAGGGTGATGAATCTGTTCACCGGGCCCGTCGACACCGAGTGGTTCCAGACCGTACCGCCGCCGAAGGTTGCGCCGCGCGCAATCGCGCAGGCGATCGTGTCGGGGCTGAGAGGCGGGCTCGAGGAGATGTATGTCGGAGATGTCGCCGAGGAGATCCGGCAACGTCTCGCGGCCAATCCGAAAGCGCTCGAGCGCGAGCTCGACAGGTGACATCGGGATTTCAACCAAGCCGGAGGACGTGACGATGCAGAGCAACAATCTCCTGGAGCTGGCGGGTGCGGTTTCTTCCGGCGCGGTGCGCGTCGTCGATCTCACATTTACGCTCAGTCCGGATTTTCCGGTCATCGTGCTGCCGCCGGAGTTCGGCCAGGCCGCGCCGGTCCGCATCCAGGAAATCTCGCGTTATGACGGTCGCGGTCCGGCGTGGTACTGGAACAACGTCACGTTTGGCGAACACACCGGCACGCATTTCGACGCGCCGATCCACTGGTTCACGGGCAAGAACCTGCCGAACAATGCCGTCGACACGATGCCGACCAAGGACATGATCGCGCCGGCCTGCGTGATCGACTGCTCCGCGCAGGCGGCGCAGGATCCCGATTTCCTGCTGACGGTCCCGCTCGTCGAGGCCTGGGAAGCAAAGCACGGCCGGATCCCCGAGCGGAACTGGGTGCTGCTCAGGACCGACTGGTCGAAGAAGGGCTGGCGCGACTACTCCAATCTCAGGGATGACGGCGCACATACGCCCGGCCCCAACGCGGCCGTCATGAAGTGGCTGGTGGAGGAGCGCGGCGTCATCGGGTTCGGCACCGAGACCATCGGTACGGATGCGGGCCAGGCCGGTCATTTCGAGCCGCCTTATCCAGCGCATCATTTCCTGCACGGCGCCGGACGCTACGGCCTGCAATGCTTGTGCAACCTGGATCAGCTTCCACCCACCGGGGCGGTCATCGTGGCCTCGCCGCTGAAGATCCAGAACGGCTCCGGCAGTCCGCTTCGCGTCATCGCGCTGGTTGCGTCAACCTGAATCCAATCCATGGCGCTTGCCAATCGGAACAAGACATCCTCACGAAAGACAGGTGCCATGAACTTGATCAAGAGCCTGCTGGCTTCCACCGCATTGCTTCTCGCCGTCCCGCAACTTGCGCAGGCCGAGATCCTCGTCGGCTTCGTCACCGGTCTCAGCGGGCCGGTATCCTCGATCGGCATCCCGAATGCGAAGGGCATCGCGGCGGGAGAGGCCTATGTCAGTGAGATCGGCGGCGAGAAGGTCCGCGTCATCCAACTCGACGACGCTTCGGATGCCACCGCCTCGGCGCGCAACGCGCGTAAGCTCGTCGAGCAGGAGAAGGTCGATATCCTGATCGGAACGTCGGGCGCGCCGCAGACCCTGGCGATGGCGACCGCCGCGATCGAGATGAAAGTGCCGATGATCGCGGTGTCACCGATCGCGCCGGTGCCGCCGGGCGACGGCGGCCCCTGGGTCGTCCAGACGCCGCAGCCGACGCCGCTTCTGGTGCAAGGCATCGTCGACCACATGAAGGCGAAGGGCCTGAAGACCGTCGCGTTCATCGGCTTCTCCGATGCGTTCGGCGACCTCATGTACAACTCGCTCGAGCAGAGTGTGAAGACGACCGACATCAAGATCATTGCCAACGAACGCTACGCCAGATCGGACTCCTCGGTCACGGCTCAGGTGCTGCGCGCACTCGCCGCACGTCCCGACGCCATCATGCTCGGCGGCACCGGAACGCCCGGCGCGCTGCCGGTCATCGCCTTGTCCGAGCGCGGATATAAAGGGCCGCTATACGGCAATCATGGGCTGATCAGCGCCGATTTCCTGCGTCTCGCCGGCAAGGCCGCCAACGGCATCATCTGCCCGACTGGACCCGTGACCGCGGCGGAGCAGCTTCCGTCCAGCAATCCGATCCAGAAGGTGGCCCTGGATTTCCGCGCTGCCTTCGAGAAGGCGAACGGCGAGGCGCCGACGGATTCATTCTCGTCCTATTCCTTCGACGGCTGGCTCGTCTTCGCCGATGCCGCCAAGCGCGCGATGGCAACCGGTGCCAAGCCCGGTTCGCCGGAATTCCGCACCGCGCTTCGTCAGGCGCTGTTCACGACCAAGGAGGTCGTCGGGACGCAGGGCGTCTACACCTACACGCCGGCGGATCGGCATGGCGTCGACGATCGCTCGCGCGTCATGGTCCAGATCGAGAACGGCAAGTACAAGCTGTTGCCCTGAGACGGGAGCATGATCGTGACGGAGAACGCGCCGGTGAACGTCAGCGACGCGGTCGGCCGGGAGAACGTGACGTCGGCCTGGGCGTGTGCAGTGACGTCGTTTCCGCCGTCGGACCGCATCCTCTCAACGATCCTCACGCGGCAGGCCGAGCGCTACGGCGAGCGCGTGCTGCTTGTCGCTGGTGAGACGCGTTGGAGCTTTGCTCAGACCGCGGCGATCGCGGCCGCGTCGGCCCAGGCGCTCGTCGACGCCGGGATCAAGCCGGGCGATCGGGTTGCGCTGATGTGTTCGAACCGTCCGGAGTTCCTGCAGGTCTATCTCGGCTGCGCATGGCTTGGCGCCATCGCAGTCCCGATCAATACCGCGCTGCGCGGCTTCCAGCTCTCCCACATCTTCCGCAATTCGCGTCCCGCGCTCCTCGTCGTCGAGGCTCAGTTCGTCGACGCGATCGAGAGTGTCGAGGCGGGTGTCGACCTGCCACCTCGCACCTGGATCGTCGGCGCTGCCGCCGGTGCAGTCGATGCCCGGCTTTCCGCGGTACCGTTGCCGGCGCTCGGAGCCGCGACCCCGGCGGGTGCCGTGCGTCCCGGCGATACCGTCGCGATCCTCTACACGTCGGGAACGACGGGGCCAGCGAAGGGTGTGTGCTGTCCCCAGGCGCAGCTGTTCTGGTGGGGCATTTATTCGGCGCGGGCGCTTGGCATCCGCGAGGGCGATGTGCTGTTCACGACACTGCCGCTGTTTCACACCAACGCGCTCAATGCGTTCTATCAGGCGCTCCTGAACGGCTGCACCTACGTCCTGGAGCCGAAATTCTCCGCGTCCGGCTTCTGGGCCGCAGCGCAACGGCACAAGGCGACGGTCGGCTATCTGCTCGGCGCGATGGCGTCGATGCTGCTGGCGCAGCCGAAGAATGCCGACGACTCGACGCATTGTCTTCGCGTTGCGCTTGGAGGCGGCGTGCCGCCGCAAATCCACGGTCCGTTCCTTCAGCGGTTTGGCGTGCCGCTGGTCGACGGCTACGGGTCGACCGAGACGAACTTCGTGTTCGCGGGTACGATCCCGTCCGATCGTCCGGGAACGATGGGCTATCTGGCCGACGGAATCGAGGCGCGGATCGTCGATGAAAACGATTCAGCGCTTCCTGACGGACAGGCCGGCGAGCTCGTGCTTCGCGCCGGAGAACCCTTTGCTTTCGCCACCGGCTATTTCGGCATGCCGGAGAAGACGGTCGAGGCCTGGCGAAATCTGTGGTTTCACTCGGGCGATCGGGTCGTTCGAGATGCTGACGGACATTATCGCTTCATCGACCGCATGAAGGATTCGATCCGCAGGCGCGGCGAGAACGTATCCTCATGGGAGGTCGAGCAGACCATCCAGTCCCATCCCGCGGTCGCCGCCTGTGCGATCTACCCGCTGCCGTCGGAGCTGGGCGAGGACGAGGTTGCGGCTGCGATCCTGCTCGAACCGGGCCAATCGCTGGAGCCCGTCGACATCGTCAGGCATTGCGAAGGGCAGATCGCCTATTTCGCCATCCCGCGCTATGTGCGCATTCTGAGCCAGATGCCGTTGACTGAGAACGGCAAGATCAAGAAGGGCGTGCTGCGCGAGGCGGGCATCACCACGGATACCTGGGATCGCGAGGCGGCCGGATTGAAGGTGCGGCGCTGACTGTCGGTCCGCTCATGGTTTTTGCAGGGCGTCCCTGACGGCACCCTTGAGGTCGTCGAGCTCGCCGATCAATCCGTCGAACCGGTCCGCCGGGAAATCCGCCAGCAGCTCGGCAAGCCACGCGCCGTGGCTCTTGGCCATTCGCCTGAAGGTCTTGCGGCCTTCGACCGTCATGCAGACAATCTGCACGCGGCGGTCGAGGTTCGAGGGCGTGCGCGTGATGTATCCGTCCTCGACCAGGCGGTCCACGATCGGCGTGAGGTTCCCGGCCGAGACCATCAGGCGCTTGGGCAATTCTCCCAGCACAAGCCCGCTCGGTTCGCGGTCGAGCTGGGCCAGAACATCGAAGCGGGGCATCGTGAAATCGAACTCTTCGCGAAACCGGCGCCGCAACTCGCCTTCGATCAGGGTCGTGCAGGCGAGCAGCCGGAGCCAGACCCGCGTTTGAGCCCTGTACTCGGCGTCCTGATCCGCCCCATTCTTTGAAACAGGCGTGGACTCCTTCGCGAGTGCCAATCGAATCTCCCGGGCTTGGTGGCCTGACGAAAGCCGGCGCAGCTGTCGTGGTCATTGGCAAGATAGTTCGTGCCAAAAGTAAATTCAAGGCTGCGCCCGAGCGGCTCGGAATCGGCGCTGCCGTGTGTCCAATTTACACTGAATCTCCAGATCGACGCCGCGGAGACCAGCCCGTGGGCCGGGTCTTTGCAGAACCGCCTTGACAAGACGCGCGCCGAGGAAATATTTTATGCTTAAAATAATTTGGGTGAAAGCTCGGCACACGGCGCGACGCGCGAAAGCGAGGGATCATGCGCATAGTCTGTATCGGCGGCGGCCCGGCCGGTCTCTATCTGGGCCTGCTGATGAAGCGCCGGCACCCGGAGCATGTCATCACGGTCGTCGAGCGCAACAAGCCCTACGATACGTTCGGCTGGGGCGTCGTGTTCTCGGATGCCATGATGTCCGCGATGCGCCTTGCCGACCCCGAGAGCGCGGCCGAGATCGAGGACGCCTTCAATCACTGGGACGACATCGAGCTCGTCTTCAAGGGGACGCGCCAGCGCACGACGGGCCATGGCTTCATCGGTATCGGGCGCAAGCATCTGCTCAATATTCTTCAGCGGCGCTGTGAAGCGCTGGGTGTCGAGCTCGTCTTCGAGCGCGAGGTCGAATCCGATCTCGAATACCCCGACGCCGACCTGATCGTCGCCTGTGACGGCGTCAATTCCAGGATCCGCGCTCGCTATGCCGAGCAATTCCAGCCCGACATGGTGATCCGGCCCAACCGCTTCATCTGGCTCGGCACCAAGAAGGCGTTCGACGCCTTTACATTTGATTTTCAGAAGACCGAGCACGGCTGGTTCCAGGCGCACATCTACAAGTTTGATGCGGAGACCTCGACCTTCATCGTCGAGACCACGGAAGAAGCCTACAACGCCCACGGGCTTGGCGAGCTCGATCAGCAGGCCTCGATCGAGTTCTGCGAAAAAATCTTCGCCGAGACGCTCGATGGCGCGAAGCTCCTGACCAATGCGCGCCATCTGCGCGGCTCGGCCTGGCTCAATTTCAGCCGCCTGATCTGCGGCAAATGGAGCGTGTTCAACGGCAAGTCTCATGTCGTGCTGATGGGGGATGCCGCGCACACCGCGCATTTCGCCATCGGATCGGGCACCAAGCTCGCGCTCGACGACGCCATCGAACTCGCCAACCAGTTCGATCGCCATGGCCACGGTCGCGCCGGCATCGAAACCGTGCTGGACGCGTACGAGGAGGTGCGCCGCGTCGACGTGGCGCGCATCCAGAATGCGGCGCGCAACGCCATGGAATGGTTCGAGGTGGTCGGCCACCGCTATGCCGATACGCTCGAGCCGCCGCAATTCTTCTATTCGATGCTGACGCGCTCACAGCGCATCAGCCACGAAAACCTTCGCCTGCGTGATCGCACCTGGCTGGAAGGTTTTGAGCGCTGGTTCGCCGCGCGGTCGGGCATTGCGGTCAAGGATGGCGAGCGGGTGCCGCCGCCGATGTTGACACCGCACCGTGTGCGGGGACTGACGCTTGCGAACCGGATCATGGTCTCGCCGATGGCGATGTATTCGGCGCAGGACGGGCTCATCGACGACTTCCACGTCGCTCATCTCGGCGCGCGCGCCATGGGCGGCGCCGGGCTGGTCTTCGCCGAGATGACATGCGTCTCCCCGGATGCGCGGATCACGCCGGGCTGCCTCGGGCTCTGGAACGATGCACAGGCGGCGCAGTGGCGCCGCTTGGTCGAGCTCGTCCATGGCGTCGGGCATGCCAAGGTGGGGATTCAGCTCGGCCATGCCGGGCGCAAGGGTGCGACCAGGGTGCCCTGGGAAGGGATCGATCAACCCCTTGAATCCGGAGAGTGGCCGCTGATCTCCGCGTCGGCCTTGCCGTATCTGCCGCACAGCCAGATGCCGCGGGCGATGGACCGCGGCGACATGGACCGCGTGCGCGACGATTTTGTCGCGGCAACACGTCGTGCCGCTGCCGCCGGCGTCGAGTGGCTCGAGCTCCATTGCGCGCACGGTTATCTGCTGTCGAGCTTCCTCTCGCCGTTGACCAACCGGCGTACGGACGAATACGGCGGCAGCCATGAAAACCGCGCGCGCTTTCCGCTGGAGGTGTTCGAGGCGATGCGCGCGGTGTGGCCGTCCGACCGGCCGATGTCGGTGCGCCTGTCCTGCCATGACTGGACCGAGGGCGGCAACATTCCGGCCGATGCGGCGATCTTCGCCGCCATGTTCAAGGAGGCAGGGGCGGACCTGATCGATTGTTCGTCGGGGCAGGTCTGGAAGGACGAGCGGCCGATCTATGGACGCCTGTTCCAGACGCCGTTCGCCGACCTGATCCGCAACGAGGTCGGCATTGAGACCATCGCAGTCGGCGCGATCTCCGAGGCCGATCACGCCAATTCGATTCTCGCGGCCGGCCGCGCCGATCTCTGCGCCATCGCGCGGCCGCATCTTGCCGACCCGGCCTGGACGCTGCACGAAGCCGCGCGCATCGGCATCACCAAGGTCGAGTGGCCGAAGCAGTATCTATCCGCCAAGGGACAATACGAAACCAATCTGGCGCGCGCTGCGGCTGCGGCCGGGCAATGAGCGGAGGAGGGATCAGATGAACTCCACGGCGAAAGTGATCCGGCGCGAATGGCTCGATTGGCCGTTTTTCGAGCCGCGCCATCATGCGGTCGGCGAGGCGCTCGACCGCTTCGTGCAGTCGGGGGCTCTCGACACAATCGATCACACTGATGTCGATGTCGCCTGCCGCAAGCTGGTGCGCGCGATGGGCGAGGCGGGGGTGCTCGATTGCGCCGTAGCGGCGCCCGACGGCGATGCGACGACGATCGATTCTCGCTCGATCTGCCTGTCGCGGGAGTCGCTCGCCTATGCCGATGGCCTCGCCGATTTCGCCTTCGCCATGCAGGGGCTCGGCTCCGGCGCGATCGCGCTCGGCGGCTCGGCGGACCTGCGCAAGGCCGTGCTGCCGAAAGTTCGCGCCGGCGAATGGCTGGCGGCCTTCGCGCTGTCCGAGAAGGAGGCAGGATCGGACGTCGCGGCGATGTCCTGCACGGCGCGGGCCGACGGCAATGACTACGTCATCGATGGCGAGAAGACCTGGATCTCCAACGGCGGTATTGCCGATGTCTACACGCTGTTTGCGCGAACCGGCGAGGCGCCGGGCGCCCGCGGCATCTCGGCCTTCGTCGTCTTCCCGGATGATCCCGGCTTCGGCATCGCCGACCGCATCGACGTCATCGCGCCGCATCCGCTGGCGACGCTGCGCTTCACCAATTGCCGGATTCCGGCGAGCCGTCGCCTCGGCGCGCCGGGCGGCGGGTTCAAGCTCGCGATGCAGACGCTCGATATCTTCCGGGCGTCTGTCGCAGCCGCGGCGCTCGGCTTTGCCCGGCGTGCGCTGGACGAAGCGCTGTCGCACGCGCGCAGCCGGCACATGTTCGGTGCGACGCTGGGCGATCTCCAGCTGACCCAGGCCGCGCTCGGCGACATGGCGACGGAGACTGACGCCGCCGCGCTCCTGACTTACCGCGCGGCCTGGCGCCGCGACGTCCAGAAGCTTCCGACGACGCGCGAAGCTGCCATGGCGAAGCTGACGGCAACCGAAACCGCGCAGCGCGTCATCGACCGCGCCGTCCAGATGTTCGGCGGCCGCGGCGTGCGCAAGGGTGAGATCGTCGAAAGCCTCTACCGCGAAATCCGCGCGCTGCGCATCTACGAGGGCGCGACCGAGGTCCAGAAACTGATTGTCGCGCGCGATCTCCTGAAGCCGCGCTGAGAGGATCGAGAACTCCGCATGAGTACGATGATGAAATCAGAAGCCGCCGCGACCAGCGGCCTTCAAGTGCTTCAGCCCAGCGGCTGGCCGCAGCCGAAGGGATATGCCAACGGCATCATGGCCGATGGACGTCTCGTTGTGACGGGTGGTGTCGTCGGCTGGGATATCGCGGGTCGGTTCGCCGACGGGTTTGTCGCGCAGGTTCGGCAGACGCTCGAAAACATCGTTGCGATCCTGGCGGAAGGCGGCGCCCGGCCGGACCATCTCGTGCGCCTGACATGGTATGTCGTCGACATGGATGAATACACCGCGAATCTGAAGGCGCTCGGCAAGGCCTATCGCGAGGTGGTTGGCACCCACTACCCCAGTATGGCGCTCGTGCAGGTGGTGCGCCTCGTCGAGCCATCCGCGCGCGTCGAGATCGAAGCGACTGCCGTCGTCCCGCGCTGACGAGGGCGTGCGTGAAGGTGCTGCCGCCGATCGCGCGGGCTCGTGGGCCGCTACGCCACCGGAATGAACGCATATCCTTGCCCTTCTTCGACCACTCTGCCGATGCCTGGTCGACCTAAATGAGCGCCGGCCAGCCACGTCTGCGCATTTGCTGCGTCCCGGAGCAACCTGATCCGGGTAGCCCTCGCCACGGCTTCGTCATCGTCATAGGCCCAGGTAAGCTCGAGACGGGAAAACTGTGCGGCGGGAACGTGGATAAGGTCGCCGCAGAACAAGACATCGTCCTTGTCAGTGTTGAGGAGATAACCCATATGGCCCCGAGCGTGCCCAGGTATATCCACCGCCAGTAAATGATCGGCCAGCCGATCTCCTCCGTTAACGGGGGCAAGGAGTGAACGAAATTGCTCCAGCACGGGCTCGGCAAGAAACTCCTCGACGGCGTCTGCCCCTATCACGATCTTCCTCAGGCCGTTAAACGCGCGTCGACCGTCGGGCATCAGGAGACCATTGATGTGGTCGCCATGAGCATGAGTGAGGGCGATCATCGTGACCGATGACGTGTCGATGCCTGCCTCCGCCATCGCCTCCGCGAGGTGACCCATGGACGGGTCCCAACTCCCGCCCGCTCCACAATCGATCAAGACGCGTTCCATGCCAGAGCGATCGAATAGGAAGCAGTTGACCGATAATCGAACCAGCGAAGCGTCCCGCTGAGGCGGTTCGGTCTGCCTGCCTACTTTGTCGTTTGGATATTTGAGGGATTCGGCGGGCAGGTCGACATATCCATCAGAGAGTGACCAAATCCTCCATGATCCCGACGCGCAGCCCAAGGTGTTGGCGCTTTGTGACAGAGCTTTCACGGACAACCTGACAAGCGTTTGATTCATTCTCTCAAAACGACAATGAAGCCGTCAGGTTTTCGAAGTCATCACTTTCTGAGCGATCTTCCAGGTTCCGTCGACCTTCAAGCACGACAACATGTCKGTGAAGTATCGCGGCGGAATCTGCAATTTCAGTTTCAGAAGCGCGAGCTCTCCTTCAACGTCAATTGAGAGGATCTGATCTTGGCGCTCCAGGCCTTGTTGTTTCGGAGCTTTCAAATTGCGGACAGCTGCCAGCCACGTCGCAATTGGCGTCACGCTCACGCTGCCGTCGTCGCCGACCTTGGTCACGGAACTCGAGGGATGGAATATAGACGCGAATTTGTCGGCATCCATTTCATAGGCACTGTCGAAATAGGTCTGCGCCAGGGAGCGCAAGGCACGAGCATCGGTATCCATAGGCCTGTTATCCATAACGTTTGGAACGGGAAGAAGCTGCGCGTGGCTGGAAAGTTTCGTCTCCGGCCGTAACCTGCAGAAGGTTGCCTCAAGTCTTCCTTGCTGACCGAACCTAGGACAAAGTAGCTTATGAGGATAGGCGTGTTGAACAACATGGGCTTATGAGGAATATTCATAAATCATGAGAAACGAGCTGAACGAACTCGCTACGTTTGCAATCGTCGCCAGAGAGCGAAGCTTCACGCGGGCTGCGGCAAAGATCGGTGTGTCTCAGTCTGCCCTGAGCCACACGATCCGGGGACTAGAGCAACGGCTCGAGCTGCAGCTTCTTGCTCGAACGACCAAGAGCGTCGCACCAACCGCCGCAGGGGCAGCTCTCTTGAAGGAATTGTCTCCGGCACTCGAGCAGATTGCTCGTGCCATCAACGAGGCCCGAAACGTTCGACACCGGCCTGCAGGGCGCCTTCGGATTGTCATGTCCCGGTCGGCTGCCGTGATGGTGTTGTTGCCACGGCTCACGGCATTCGCGGAAGCTTACCCCGACATCGTTCTTGACGTTGTTACCGTCACTGGCCCCGTCGACCTCGTTGCGGGTGAGTTCGACGCCGGTATTCAACTTGGCGAGTACATTCAGAAAGACATGATCGCGGTGCGGGTCACCCAGGAGTTGAGATTGGCGGTGGTCGGATCGCCCGGCTATTTTTCATCGCGAAGCATTCCCCGGAGACCCAAGGATCTAAATGACCATCGATGCATAAGCCTGCGTCTTCCGGGCGGTCCATACAGGTGGGAATTCGAGAAAGGACGAAAGGCGGTCACGGTCGGCGTCAATGGCCCGCTCATCATCGATGATACCCACCTGGTGATTCAGGCGGCACTCGCTGGCGCCGGCCTGGGGCTCGCATTCGAAGAGCAGGTCGCGGAGCATGTTGCGAAACGTCGCCTTGTTCGTGTGCTGGAGGATTGGACGCCGCCAATTCCCGGGTTCTTCATGTATTACCCCAGTCGTCAGCATCAGCCGGCTGCGCTGTCTGCACTAACGAACACGCTGCGAGCCTCTTGACAAGACTTGGCGCGCGACCGCGCGAGGCGAGCTTCTTCGGCTGAAGCCTCGATGCCGCGCACAGCGGCTGTATGCGTTATGATTGTGCGGAGAAAGACACATCGATCGCCGACGTTGCGGGGCCAGCGCCTTGCTTGGCGCGATTTCATTGATTGTGCGGGGGATGAGCCCCGGTGTTGGCCGTGCCCGACGAATGGGATACCCACCCAGAGCCGACCGACGATGGCGACAACGACCGTCGTGCTCTTTCAGGAAGCTTGCCTCGGGCTTTTGCGGTGGCTTAGGTACCGAACGGCCAATTTGATGAAATTGCGCACGACCATCGACGTTTCATCCTCTCGGAATACCAAAAACACATCGGCCGAGGGTGGTGAGGGTCTGATGGGCCGGAATACAATGTCGGCTGTCGTGAAGCGTGCAATGGACTGGGGCACCAGTGCCACGCCGAAGCCCGCCACGATCAGGCTCGGAATCGACTGGGCGTCGACGACCTGCTGGGATACCCGCGGCAAAAAGCCGGCATCGACACAGCATTTCTGGATGTAGCGTGCGAACTCGGAGCTATTGGGGTCGAGGACGATGTGATCCTCCGATGCTAATTCGCTAAGCGCAACGCGCTTGCGCCCGGCCAACGGGTGCGCGTGCGGCAGTGCGAGGACCACCTCTTCGCGCCAAGCAAGCTTGCTGGTCAGGCCGTGTTCGGTCGGAACGCTGCGAATGAGACAAATGTTGGTCGTGCGGTTGAGGAGTGCTGCGATCTGCAACGCAGGCGCCTGCTCATGCACCGTGGTTTTCACCGACGGAGCAACCTTTCGGTAGGCGGCAAGCAGTTCCGCCAGCCGACCGCGCAGGATGGAGCCGGTTGCACCAACGTCAAGCGTGCCGATAAGGCCGGCGCCGATCGACTGAACTTCGTCTTCCGCGAGCTTGATTTGCTGGAGAATGGCGCGACCTCGGTCCAGCAGGGCTTCACCGGCCTTAGTCAATTCGACCCTGCGGCTGGTCCTGTGGAGAAGCTGCGTCTTGAGCTCGGCCTCCAGCGTCTGGATGTGCTGGCTCAGCGGTGGCTGGGAAAGGTTCAGTCGCCGAGCGGCGAGGGTGAAGCTGCGTTCTTCGGCGACGGCGATGAAATATCGGAGCTGGCGGAGATCCATTTGGAAAACCTATCAATCGTGTCGTTCTATATATTGGACTTGAGATCCGCGATGGTCAACGAATGCCCGACGGAGCCCTCTGCGAGCCGGGCGCGGTCCGCGATCACGGCAAGCGCGCTCCTTTGTGCGTACGACGACACGTCACCACCAAACAACAAGATAGGCGGAGGCCCGAAGGCCCACCAAGCCGCGCCGGCCGAAGACCAGCCAAGCGAGGAAAAGCCGTGCCCAAGATATTCAAGTCACTCTTCTTCCAGGTAGTCATTGCGCTCATGCTGGGCATCGCCCTCGGCGTGGCTAATCCCGACCTCGCCCTTCAGATGAAGCCGCTCGGCGACGGCTTCATCAAGCTGATCAAGATGCTGGTGCCTGTGATCGTGTTCTGCGTCGTCGTGCACGGTATCGCCGCGGCGGGAGACCTGTCGAAGGTTGGAAGGGTTGGCATCCGCTCTCTCCTGTATTTCGAGATCGTCACCACCGTCGCACTGGTGTTCGGCATTGGGCTTGCCTACTATTTCGAGCCGGGCGCAGGAATGAACATCGACCCGAAGACGCTCGACGCCAAGGCCCTTAGCGGGTTCAGCCAGACCGCGGCTCAGGTCGCGGGAGGCGGCGTCTCCGAATTCCTGATGAAGCTCATCCCCTCGACGATTGTGGGGGCCTTCAGCTCCGGCGACGTCCTGCAGGTGCTGATCGTCTCGATCATGTTCGGCTGCGCCGTGTCCTTGTGCGGCGAGCGAGCGAAGCCGGTCGTCGAGTTCATCGAGCGCGTGAACGAGATCATCTTCAAGATGATGAATTTCGTCGTCCGGCTCGCGCCGATCGGCGTCTTCGGTGCGATCGCCTTCACGGTTGGGAAGTATGGTGTTGGTTCGCTCAAGCAACTCGGTGGGCTCGTCGGCCTGTTCTATCTGGCCGTGGTCCTGTTTGTGATCGTGGTGCTCGGCGCAATCATGCGACTGTCCGGCTTCAGCCTGTTCAAGTTGCTCGCCTACTTGCGCGAAGAGTTGATGATCGTTCTCGGCACCGCCGCAGGTGACAGCGTTCTGCCGCAAACCATGCGAAAGCTCGAGCAGCTCGGCATCAAGCGGTCGACGGTTGGTCTGGTGATACCGACCGGATACTCGTTCAATCTGGACGCGTTCTCCATCTACTTGACCCTGGCCGCAGTCTTCATCGCACAGGCGACCAACACGCCGCTTGCGACAGGCGATCTCCTGGCGATTCTTGGCATCGCGTTGCTCACCTCGAAGGGCGCGCACGGCGTTCCGGGCTCGGCCATCGTCGTGCTCGCCGCGACGCTTGCCGCTATCCCGGCTATTCCGGCGATCGGCCTTGTGCTCATCCTGTCGGTCGACTGGTTCATCGGCATTGCCCGCGCCCTCGGCAATTATGTCGGAAACTGCGTTGCCACCGTCGTCGTCGCGTCCTGGGAAGGCGACATCGACAAGGCAAAGGCGCATCGTATCCTGAACGGCGAGATTGATCCCTCAAGTGAGGGGCTGGTCGATGCCGTCGGCGGAGATGAGCCCGTCCCGAGTGCACAGACGGCGTGAAGCGCGAGTGTTGGTTGGAATATGGCGATGCTGACGCTTTCGATTGAGCCTCTAACGAGGAAGGCATTTGCGCCTTTTGGCGATGTCGTCGATACGGATGGGTTGACGCCCCTGCCGATCAACGAAGGCTTTGCCCGGCGCTTCAACGATCTCGCCACGATCGACGTCACCGCGGAAGGCGGACAGATCAACATCAGTTGGTTTGTCGCCTCCACCCGGCCTGCGCCGATCGCGATCCGGCTGATGGAGCGCCATCCGCTTGGAAGTCAATTGTTCATGCCCTTGAACCGCAAGGAGTGGCTGATCGTCGTCTGCACGGATCCGCATATCGCCTCGACCTATCGGGCCTTCGCTGCAACGGGACACCAGGGCGTGAACTATGCCCGCAACTGCTGGCACCATCCGCTGCTTGTTCTGGAAGACTCCAGTCCGTTCTTCGTCGTCGACCGGAAGGGCGGGGGCGACAATCTTGAGGAATATTGGCTGGAAGAGATGATGCAGCTCGATTTTGCGCCGGACAGCATTCTCGGCAAATGACGCGCGGCAAGCAGAGCCGCGCAATGACATACCACACGGGAAACCTATCGGAGGCTACGACCATGCCATCGCAAACCTATCACGTGCCGCAGGGCGGCCATCCGGCCCAGACGGAGCTCTTGAGCGGCCGGGCGGTCTTCACGAACGCATATGCGGTCATACCAGGAGGGGTGCAGCGCGATATCGTCGTCAGCCATCTGCCGCATTGGGATAAGACGCGTGTCTGGGTGCTGGCGCGACCGCTCTCCGGATTCGCCGAGACATTTTCCCATTATCTTATGGAGGTGGCACCGGGTGGGGGAAGCGAGATGCCGGAGCCGGACAAGGATGCCGAAGGCGCGCTGTTCGTCGCGGGTGGCAAATTGAGCCTTGAGGTGGCCGACAAGGAGCGGGAGCTGCGGCCCGGGGGCTTTGCCTATCTTCCGCCCGGCCGTGGCTGGAGTATTCGCAATCGCAGCTCGAGCCCAGCTCATTTTCATTGGATCCGCAAGCTGCATCAGGGCGTGCCGGGGCTTGCTCACCCCGACGTCATCGTGACCAACGAGGACTCGGTCGCACCGACGCTAATGCCAGATACGGATGGGAGATGGAGGACCACACGCTTCATCGATCCGGCCGATATCCGATATGACATGCACATCAATATTGTCACGTTCGAGCCGGGCGCATCTATTCCCTTCACAGAGACCCATGTCATGGAGCACGGTCTTTACATTCTGGAGGGCAAGGCCGTCTACCGGCTCAACCAGGACTGGGTCGAGGTCGAGGCAGGAGATTTTATGTGGCTGCGGGCGTTCTGTCCGCAGGCGTGCTACGCCGGKGGCCCAGGTCGGTTCCGTTATCTCCTCTATAAGGATGTCAACCGGCACATGGATCTGCGGCCCTTCACGGCAGCGTAAGTTGGAGGCCCTTTTT
Organism: Bradyrhizobium sp. P3_C3; assembly: GCF_056402655.1. NCBI lineage: Bacteria > Pseudomonadati > Pseudomonadota > Alphaproteobacteria > Hyphomicrobiales > Nitrobacteraceae > Bradyrhizobium > Bradyrhizobium sp. P3_C3. The sequence continues at coordinate 34,830 of NZ_JBFUGY010000024.1, forward strand.
GGCGAGCTATCGCGGACGGATCATCCGGACGATGCTGATAATTGCACAAAAGCTCAGGGTTACATCGGCTCGATGCCGATCTTCTTGATGACCGCAGCCCATTTCGTCGTTTCCGATGTCATGAAATCCTTCAGGCCTTGTGGGTCCATCACCATGGGCTCAGCGCCTTGCTCGACGAAGAGGGCGCGCACCTTCGGATCGTTCACGGCTTCCGCCATCGCCGCATAGAGCCTGTCGAGCACGGCCTTGCCTGTGCTCGCGGGCGCGAGCAGAGCAAGCCAAGCGGCGCTCTCGTAATTCTTGAGGCCCGCCTCCGCCGCGGTCGGCACATCCGGCAGCGCGGTCATGCGCTTGTCGCTGGCCACCGCGAGCGGGCGTGCATCGCCGCTCTTGATCAGGCTGATGACGTTCGGCAAGAGCTGGAAGCCAAGCGGGACCTGGCCCGCGATGAAGTCCGGCGTATAGGCGGCGATATTGCGATAGGGAACGTGCGTGATCTCGGTGCCCGTGAGCTGCTCGAAATAGGCGGCCGCCAGATGCTGCGACGAGCCGACGCCGACCGTTCCGTAGTTCAGCTCCCGCGGATGCGCCTTGGCATAGTCGATCAGCTCGTTCAGTGATTTCGGTGGCAGCCTCGAATTGATCACGATGACATTCGGTAACGTCGCGAACAGGCCGATCGGGACGAGATCCTTCTGCGGATCGTAGGGCAGCTCCTTGTAAAGCGACTTGTTCGCGGCCAGTGGACCGGAGGTGCTCATAAGCAGCGTGTAGCCGTCGGGTGCGGCATGCGCCGCAGCCGCGGTGCCGATATTGCCGCCGGCGCCGGGACGATTGTCGACCACGAAGGCCTGCCCGAGTGACATGGACATACGGTTGAGCAGGATGCGGGTGATGACGTCGCTGGCGCTGCCGCCGGCGAAGGGCACAAGCACCTGGACCGGGCGGGTCGGATAGTCTTGCGCGTTTGCATGCCGCATTCCCGTTGCTGCGAGCAGGGCGCCACCACCGAGCGAGAGCAGCGACCTCCGGTCAGGACGAAATCCCTCGTTCTGCTGATGAGCGCCATCTGTGATCTTGCTGCGACCGAACCGTGCCATCTCGGACTGAATCTCCCGACTGTGTCTTGTTCTGCGAGCCCAGGGAGCGTCCGGGACGGGAGTCGTCGGGGATGAGCGCCAGGTCGCATTTTTCTGCGCCTGGACCGTAGTTAGCAGGCCGCTACGACCGTCATGCCTGCACGTCTCAAAACTTACCAACCCGTCTCATTTTGCAGTGGGCGCGACATCTTGTCCGAGTACGACGACAGCGACGCCTAATCCAGCCCGCTCTTGCCCGGCGCCCAATAGGCTTTGGTCTTGATCCGCGATGATGCGACGCCCGCAGCTTTCAGCGCGCGGCTGACGCGCTGGATCGATGAGGCCTTACCTGTCAGGACGAACTGCGCTCCGTTTGCAGCAAGGCGCAGCATTTCCGCCTCAACGGTCGCGAGATGGTCGTCGCTGTCGCTGCGAGCGATCAATCTTGCTTGGCCGAGGCCAATAGCCTCGAGCGCCTGCCGCGACTCCGCGGCATCAGTGGCTTCGAACATGTGGAGCGCGCCGCCGGCCTGCAAATTGTTGCGGAGAGCTGCGGCAATGCCGAACGAGGTCTCATCGCCGAACAGGACGACTGGCGCCTCAAAGCCGGCAAGATCGAGCGAGCGGCGCGGCCCGAAGAACTGGAAGGTATCGCCTTCGCGCAAGCCACTCGTCCATCGGCTGCCGGGGCCGTCGCCATGTACGAAGGCGACGAGGCGTGTTCTGCCGTTGCCTGTGTCCCACGACATCGGCGTATAGGTGCGCGCACTCAGGCCTGCGCCCATCGCGATCTGGATCTTCTGGCCGGCGGTCCATTTGACGTCCTTAAGCGCTTCGCCTTCGAGTTCGATGAGCCGAAAGCGCGGCGAGAGTGTCTCGATGGCTGCAACGCGCGCAGGACGCATCAGCCATCGCAGTAACATGCGTGTGACACGTCCCTGCGGTGCCTGTGATGACTCGGAGATTTGTGGTGCCGGGCTGGGCTCGATCAAGGCTTGGCTCCCGGATTATCTGCTCTTGATCGTGAGTTCATTGCCGCGGCCAGGGTCGAACGGCAGCGACAGCGAGAGGTAGCCATTCTCGGGATCTCTGACGTAGCCGATATAGCCCGAAGCTTCCTCGAACGCGTTCTCGCCGACGATGAGTGCGCCGGGCTTGAGCTGCGGCTCCAGCAGCTTGAGAATGGGAAGATAGAGCGTGAAGGCGCCATCGAGCATCACCATGTCGATCTCGCCGAGGCCGGAGCCGAGCGTTTCGCGGGCATCGCCGAGCCGGAATTCGACAAAGTCCGCGAGCCCCGCGGCGGCAACGTTCGCGCGGGCGCGCTCGATCTTGCCGGGCTCGAGATCGGTCCCGATCAGGCGGCCGCCGCCCATGTCGCTCAACGCTGCCGCCATGTAGATCGCCGAAATCCCCATCGAGGAGCCGAACTCGACGATGCGCTTCGCCTTGCAGGTACGGGCGCACATGTAGAGGAAGCGTCCGAACCGCGGAGAGACGCTCAGGAAGTTGTCCGCAAATCTCTGGTAGACTTCATTGAGATCGCGGCTTTCGGCCGCGATGGCCTGGCTGATCATCTCTTCGCGACTGCTGGCCTCACGCGCGAAGGTCTGCATCAGCGGCGCGTCGGCAATCTTCGCCTCCTGGTGAAGGCGATGAAGGACGTCTGCGACGAGGCCCGTGCTGAGTGAATCCATCTTGGTCGGCTCCTTGCAATGCGCCCACTGGCGCTTCGGAGCCTCGATACGAAATCGTGCCTCTGACCGCATTCCGCGAACGGGACAATCGATTGCGATTTCCGGTCAGTGTACGCCGATGCGACGCTCGGCGAGATAACGTGCCGGCGGCTTGCCCAGCGCCTTGCGAAACATGGTGACGAAGGCGCTCGCGCCCTCATAGCCGAGATCGAGCGCCACGGCCTGGACGGAAGCGCCCTGGTCGAGGCGCTGAAGCGCGATGAGGATGTGAAGCTGCTGGCGCCAGCGGCCAAAACTCATGCCGGTCTCGCGTTGCAGGATGCGGGTGAGGGTTCTCGGGGCAACGGCGATGCGCCGGCCCCAATCGTCGATCGTCGCGCGATCGGAAGGATTTGCCATCATCGCGCTGGCGATCCGGCGCAGTCTGGCATCTACAGGCATCGGGAAGCGCAGTTCCTCGACGGGCGCCGTCGACAGCTGGTCAAGCAGCACCGTAGCGATCCGGCCGTCGGCGCCATCGACATCGTACATGACAGGCATGTGGGTCGCATGCACCAGCAGATTTGCCAGCAAAGGCGAGATCGACAGAGCGCAGCAGTGTCTCGGCAGCCCTGATGCTGCATCTGGCTCGACGAACAGGCAATACATCTCGACATCGCCTACGACGGTCACGCTGTGCGGGACACGGCCGGGAATCCATACCGCACAGCGCGGCGGTACGATCCAGACGCCGTGTCCGGCCTCCAGCCTGACGATGCCCCGCAAGGTCAGGACAAGCTCGTCCTTGCGATGCTCGTGCATGGCCAGCTCCATGCCCTTCGTGACCATGTGACCGCCGAAGGCGGCGAGGGCGCGTGGCACGGTCTCGGGGTCGAAATCCCCGAGATCATCGGGGCGAATATGGTCGTCGTTGAGCCGGAAGAAAGGCATTGGGCGGTGATTGGTCCGGACGCGGTGGCGTGCGTCAGACAATATCGGCCTGCGATTGAGAGTTTCAACGCAGATGGCGCGAATCTCGATCAGTTCTAACCAGCTCGCTTCCGCGGCTTCCTGCGCTCCTTGCGGGAGGGCAAGCTAGCCCCGCCGGCGGAGGGCACCACGAACTCTCGCGCCACCGCGGCGGCCTGCGCGAGATCCTGGCTGATGACATCGAGCACCGCCTTGGCCGCGACCGACACCGCTCGCCGCGGGTGATGCACCCAGGCAATCGAGCGCACGATCCGTTGCTGGTCGAAGCGATGCGCCCGGATGGCGCCGCTCGCGAGCGATTGCCGGAGCGCGATGGTCGGCAGCACTGTGGCAAAATCGGTGGTCGCGATCACGTCGCAGAGCGCGGGGAGGGTGTCGAGCTCAAGCCGCGGCCGCAGGTCGATGCCGACGGCGGCGGCGTGCTCATCCAGGATCAGCCGCAGGCCGTGGCGCTTGGACGGCAGCACGAGGTCGAAATTCGCGACGTGGTCGAAGCGTAGTTTTGCCGGCGGCCTGACCGGGCTGTCCTTCCGGCAGGCGAACACCATCTCCTCGTCCATGATGTGATGCGCGGACAGCGGCGTCTTCCGGCGCGGCACGTTGATCAGCGCGAAATCGAGCTGGCCTGTGTTGACCCAGTCGACCAGCGTCTCGGTATAGCCTTCGCAGGCGGACAGCGTGATCTCGGGATAACGACTGGCGACCGTCGCCGACGAACTGGCCATAGTGCTCTGCGCCACCGACGTGATGAGGCCGACCGAGACCCGCCCCGAAATGCGCCCGCCGAGCTGCGCCATCTCTTGCCGCGCGTACTCGGCGTCACGCACGATCGGCGCGGTCAGCCGCACCAGCGCCTCGCCGGCGCTGGTCAGAGTCATGCCCTGGACGCTGCGGTCGAACAGTTTTTGGCCGAGTTCGGCCTCGAGCTTGGCGATCTGCATGCTCAGCGCGGGCTGCACGATGTTGAGCTGGCGCGCGGCGCGGGTGACGTTCTTTTCCTCCGCCAGGCAAAGGAAATATTGCATCTGCCTGAGTTCCAAGGGGCCTGTCCTTCGTTCGCCGGTCTTGCTCGCGGGCATCATCATAGATGATGGACGATATAATCAATCATTATTTGTAGTGATGGGTGGGATTGCCTAGTCTCGTGGCGGACCGCGGGGCCTCATGGCCCGGGCCGTCTGGGAGCGAAATCAGACATATGCAGGACGCCACACCCAAGCGGATGATCATCGGCATTTCCGGCGCCTCCGGCGTCACCTATGGCGTGCGCCTGCTGCAGCTCCTGCGCAATGCCGGCGTCGAGACGCATCTGGTGATGTCGAAGACGGCTGAGCTGACCTTTGCCTACGAGACCGATTTGAAGATCGCGGAGGTGAGGGAGCTCGCCAATGTCTGCCATGCGATCGACGACATGGCCTCGGCGATCTCCAGCGGCTCGTTCCGCACCGCCGGCATGATCGTGGCGCCGTGCTCGATGCGCTCGATGTCCGAGATCGCCTCGGGCGTGACCACGACGCTTTTGACCCGCGCTGCCGACGTCGTGCTCAAGGAACGCCGGCGCCTGGTGCTGATGGTGCGCGAAACCCCGCTGCACACCGGGCACCTCCGGACGATGACGGCTTTGTCCGAAATGGGCGTGATCATCGCGCCGCCCGTGCCGGCCTTCTACGCAAAACCCGAGAACCTCGACGACATGGTCGAGCACACCGTCGGCCGTGTGCTCGACCTGTTCGACATCGATATCGGCGTTGTGCGCCGCTGGGGCGAGGACGAGGCGCTCAAGCGCCGCTCGCCGCCGCTGCGCAAGATCGCGCCTTGACCTGAAGACCTGAGGAATGACCCGTATGCGAATGGAAAATGTTGCGAGGAGAAGCGCGAACGCGCCCGCCGATCTGCGCGCCTGGCTCGCGTTTCTCGCCGAGCGCGGCAAGCTCGCGATCGCTCGCGAGGGCATTGGGCTGGCTGACGAGCTCGCCGCCGTCGCCAAGCGGCTGGAGCGCGACAGCGCCGTGCTCTTCCCGCGACCCGATGGGCATGAAATTCCCGTCGTTGCCAATCTCTTCGCCGGACGCGACTGGGTCGCCGATTCCATCGGCGTGACCGAGGACCAGTTGCTGCCACGGTTCCTGGCTGCCGCAAGCCATCCGCTGCCGACGCATGAGGTCGCGAGCGGACCGGTGCAGGACGTCGTCCACGAGGACGTCGATCTGCTGCGCCAACTCCCGGTTCCCAAACACAATGAACGCGACAGCGGCCCCTACATCACGGCCGGCCTGCTGATCGCGCGCAGCCCGAAGACCGGTGTACAGAACGTCTCGATCCACCGCTGTCAGATCAGTAGCAGGAACCGCATCGGCGTGCTGCTGCTGCCGCGGCACACCTTCTCCTACTACCGCCTCGCGGAAGAGCTGGGCCAGGCGCTGGAGATCGCGATCGTGATCGGCGCGCATCCGGCCTTGATGTTGGCCTCGCAGGCGATTGCCGCGCTTGACGAAGACGAGATGGCGATTGCCGGTGCGCTGCTCGGCGCGCCCGTCGACGTCGTGAAGTGTCGCACCAATTCAGTCCGTGTGCCCGCCCACGCGGAGATCGTCATCGAGGGACGCATTCTTCAGGGCGTGCGCGAACCGGAAGGTCCGTTCGGCGAATTCCCCCAATATTATGGTCCGCGCGCCAATCGCGAGGTGATCGAGGTTGATGCGATCACGCATCGTGCGAAACCGATCTTCCATACCATCGTGGGCGGCGGTTTTGAGCACCTGATCCTCGGCGGCGTGCCGCGCGAGGCGACGCTGCTCCAGCATCTGCGGCGCAGTTTTCCTGGCGTGATCGACGTCCGCCTCACGCGCGGCGGCACCTGCCGCTACCACCTCGCGATCAAGATCGACAAGGCGAACGACGGCGAGCCCAAGAACATCATGATGTGCGCGTTCGGCGCCCATTACGACATCAAGCAGGTGGTCGTGGTGGACAAGGACGTCGACATCTCCTCGTCCGAGGAAATCGAATGGGCGGTGGCGACGCGCTTCCAGGCCGACCGCGACCTCATGGTCGTCGCCGGCGCGCTCGGCTCGAAGCTCGATCCGACCACCGACAACGGCATCAGCGCCAAGATGGGCCTCGATGCGACCGCGCCGGTCAACGCGCCCGAGCTCGCTTTCAAGCGCATTCGCGTCAAGGGCGAGGAGGAGGTCGATCTCGCCACTGCCTTGCAGGCCGACCCCGGCGCTGCGGTCGCGCGGCTTCTTTCGGAGACGCGTGCATGAGCGGATTACCGCTCGGAAGCAACTTGCGTCGGTTTGCGCCGTTGGAATATGAAGCGGGGGCTGCTTATAGTGCCGCGCCGATGAAGCAATCATTTTGCAGCGCAACGCTGCCGGGAGGAAGAAACTGATGTCGACGGCCCTGCGCATCGCTCATGGCGCTTTCGGCAGGGTCGCTCTGCTCGACATGGACCGTTCGCTGGTCCGCCACGCTCATCATCACTGCCACGTCCTGCTCAAGGTCGAGGGCTCCGACACGCAGTTTCTTGTGGGCGACCAGGTCACGCCCCTGACGGATACGGCCGCCGTGCTCGTCGACGGCTGGAAGCCGCATGCCTATGTGCACGACGCCAACCGTCCGCGCACGCTGATCATGGCGCTCTATATCGAGCCGGAATGGCTGAAGGAGTTCCGTCCCGGCTGGGCGGCCAGCGGTGCGCCGGGCTTTTTCGAGCGGCCGTCGGGCGAGGTGTCGCCGCGCATTCGCCAGCTCACGCTGCATCTGGCGGCTGAAATGATGGCGAATCCGGATGCGGTGCGGACCCACGAGCAGACGCTTTCGGATCTCATGATCGCGGTGATCGAGCGCTTCACGCCCTGGCGCAGCTTCCCGACCTCGATCCGCGGCATGAGCGCGGTGAGCTGCGATTGGCGCATCCGCCGCGCGATGGATGCGATGCGCGTGCACGATTYCTATGCCAACGTCGATCAGTTCGTGAAGGGTGCGGGCCTGTCGCGCGCGCAGTTCTTCCGCCTGTTCGAGACCTCGCTCGGCGTCTCGCCAAAGCTGTATCTCAATGTCGTCCGCATGGAGCGCGCGCTCGACGCCGTCATGCGCGAGGACACGCCGCTCGGCGAGCTCAGCGAGCGCTTTGGCTTTCCGGAGCCTGCGCATTTCACGCGCTTCTTCCGCGACCACGCCGGCGTCAGCCCGCGCGAGTTTCGCAACGTCTCGCGTCTTGCGGGTTGAGTCTTGCGGGCCGATATTGCGCTGCACGCTCTCGAATGAGACGATTTGGTAAGTCGTGAGAGCGGGCGGTATGGCTCCCGCACCCCCAGTCCTGACAAACGTCATCGTCGCGTCAAAGAACGCGTCGGGAGGTATGCCGGGACATGTTGCAGGCGGTCAAATCCGCAAATCCGGGAAGTGGCGATGAGCCGTGGGTCGGGCGTTCGATCGAGCGCGTCGAAGACGCCGCGCTGCTGTCTGGCCGCGGCCGCTTCATCGACGATCTCGGTGTCCAGCCCGGCACGCTACACGCGACGATCCTGCGCTCGCCGCATGCGCATGCCGATATTCTCTCCATCGATGTTGAAGCCGCGAAGCGTCTGCCGGGCGTCGCCGCGGTTCTGACCGGCAGCGACGTCAAGGCCGTCACGACGAGCCTCGTCGTTGGCGTGAAGGCGCCGGTGGAGTGTTGGCCGATCGCGATGGACCGCGTGCGCTATGTCGGCGAGCCGGTCGCTTTGGTCGTCGCAACTGACCGTGCGCGCGCCGAGGATGCGGGCGAGCTGATCAATGTCGAGTATCGCCCGCGGGCTGCCGTCATCGATCCGCTCGGGACTCTCGCATCAGGCGCGCCGGTGCTGCACGAAGGCTTTCCCGGCAATCTCGCCAGTGACCGCCATTTCCGCTACGGCGATCCTGAAAAGGCCTTCGCGGAGGCGCCGCATCGCTTCTCGATCGACATCCGCTATCCCCGCAATTCCTGCACGCCGATCGAGACCTATGGCGTCGTCGCCTCGCACGATGCCGGCGAGGATGCCTATGAGGTTCTCGCCAATTTCCAGGGCCCGTTCAGCATCCACACCGTGATTGCGCGCGCGTTGAAAGTGCCTGGCAATCGGCTGCGGCTGCGCACGCCGCCTGATTCCGGCGGCAGCTTTGGCGTCAAGCAGGGGGTGTTTCCCTACATCGTGTTGATCGCGGCGGCAGCGCGCGTCACGGGACGGCCGGTGAAGTGGATCGAGGACCGGCTCGAGCATCTCACCGCATCGGTATCGGCGACCAACCGCGCGACGACGTTGTCGGCGGCGGTCGCAGCAGACGGAAAGATCCTCGCGCTGGACTGGGACCAGGTCGAGGATTGCGGCGCGCATCTGCGCGCGCCTGAGCCTGCCACGCTCTACCGCATGCACGGCAATCTGACCGGCGCCTACGACATCCGCCACGTCAAGATTCGCAACCGCGTCGTCGTCACCAACAAGACGCCAACCGGTCTCAACCGCGGCTTTGGTGGCCCGCAGGTCTATTTCGCACTGGAACGGCTGGTGCAGCGCATCGCGATCGGCCTCGGCCTCGATCCGCTCGACGTCATCAGGCGCAATCTGATTGACGCCGGCGCGTTTCCCTATCGCACGGCGACCGGTGCCTTGCTCGATTCCGGTAACTACCAGGACGCAGTTGCGCTCGCAGTCGAGCAGGGCAGGCTCGCGGAGCTGAGGGCGAAGCGCGATGAGGCGCGGGCGCAGGGGCGGCTCTACGGGATCGGCTTCACCGCGGTGGTCGAGCCCAGCGTCTCCAACATGGGCTACATCACCACCGTGCTGACGGCGGCCGAGCGCCGCAAGGCGGGTCCCAAGAACGGCGCGCAGGCAACCGCAACCGTCGGCCTCGATCCGGTCGGCAGCGTCATCGTTCACGTCGCCTCCGTGCCGCAGGGGCAGGGCCATCGCACGGTGCTGTCTCAGGTCGTTGCCGACGCCTTCGGGCTTCAGCCTAAGGATATCCGCGTCAACACCGAGATCGACACCGCCAAGGACGCCTGGTCGATCGCGTCCGGTAACTACGCCAGCCGTTTCGCCGCAGCCGTGGCGGGCACGGCAAAGCTCGCCGCTGAGCGCGTCGCCGGCAGGCTCGCCCGCATCGCCGCAAGCCAGTTGAACGTCGAAGCCGCCGACATCGTGTTTGCGAAAGGCTTCGTTGCCTCCAGGCACAATCCGGAGAACCGGATCGCGTTCTCGCGCGTCGCAGCGCTCAGCCATTGGTCGCCAGGCTCGCTGCCTGATGATGCCGGCCAGACCATCCGCGAGACCGTGTTCTGGACGCCGCCGGAGCTGACGCCGCCCGACGACGAGGACCGCATCAACTCCTCGCTCTGCCACGGCTTCATCTTCGATTTCTGCGGCGTCGAGATCGATCCGACGACGCTGGAGACGCGAATCGACCGCTACGTCACCATGCACGACTGCGGCACCATCCTGCATCCCGCCATGGTCAACGGCCAGATCCGCGGTGGCTTTACGCAAGCGCTCGGCGCCGCGCTCTACGAGGAATATGCCTACGCCGAGGACGGCAGCTTTCTGACGGGAACGCTCGCCGACTATCTGCTGCCGACCACGACAGAGGTGCCGGAGCCGCAGATCATCCACATGGAGACGCCGTCGCCGTTCACGCCGCTCGGCGCAAAAGGCGTCGGTGAGGGCAATTGCATGTCCACACCCGTCTGCCTCGCCAATGCGGTCGCGGACGCGCTCGGCATTGCCGATATCACCTTGCCGCTGGTGCCGGCGCGGCTTGCAGAGCTGGTGCGCGGTGCCGAACCGCCGCCTCCCGCTGGCGGCGCGACGGCTGCGCCTGTGCGCGAAGGCGACCGGCGGCTGCGCGGTGAGGGGCAGGCCTCGGTAAAGGGGCCGCCCGAGCAGGTCTGGGCGATGCTGCTCGATCCCGCCACCCTGCAATCGGTCATTCCTGGCTGCCAGCGCGTCGACAAGATCACCGACACGCATTTCCGCGCCGACGTCACGCTCGGCATTGGCCCGGTCAGCGGGCGGTATCGCGCCGATGTCGAGCTGTTCGATCTCGATCCGCCGCGCGCGGTCACCCTGCGCGGCGGCGCCACCGGCGCGCTCGGCTTCGGTAATGCCGAGGGACGTATCACGCTCGCGCCCGACGGCAAGGGCGGAACGAAGCTGACCTACAGCTATGACGCTGCGATCGGCGGCAAGGTGGCGAGCATCGGCGGTCGCCTGCTCGACGGCGCGACGCGCGTCATCATCGGCCAGTTTTTCACCGCACTGGCCCGCAAGGCTGGCGGTGGTGGTGCGGAGGGTGGCGGCTTCTCGCTCTTCGCGCTGCTGGCAAAGGTGGCGAGCCTGTTCGGGGGGCGCCGATGAAGCCGCCCGCATTCGACTATCTCCGCGCCGCAACCGTCGGCGAGGTCCTCGAAGGCCTCGCGCAGCAAGGTGGCGATGCCCGCGTGCTCGCCGGCGGCCAGTCGCTGATGGCGATGCTCAACATGCGTCTCGCCAAGCCGAAGCTGCTGATCGACATCATGCGTCTGAAGGAGCTCCGCCAGATCGAGCGGAAGGGCGATGCCGTCACCATCGGCGCCGGCGTGCGCCAGGCTGATCTCCTGGCGTGGCCTGACCTCGCCGAGGCGCTGCCGCTGGTTGCACTGGCGCTGCCCTGGGTCGGGCACATGCAGACCCGCAGCCGCGGCACAATCTGCGGCTCGCTCGCGCACGCCGATCCCAGCGCCGAAATGCCGCTGACGCTGGTTGCGCTTGGTGGTGAGGTGCTGTTGCGCAGTGCCAAGCGTCGTCGCCGCGTCGCAGCCAAGGACTTCTTCGCCGGCATGATGCTGACCGCGCGCGTCGATGACGAACTGATCGAAGGAATCTCGCTGCCCGCCGTCAAGGGATCGCGCTTCGCCTTCCGCGAGGTCGCGCGGCGCCACGGCGATTTCGCCATTGTCGCCTGCGCGGCGATGAAGACACCGACGGGCGTGCGTATCGCCGTTGGCGGCGTCGCCGACGTTCCGACTGTGCGCGATTGGCCGCGGCTGGAGGGCAGCGCGCTCGACGATGCCCTCAATGCCTTCGCCTACGAGCTCGGCGCCCGCGACGACGTCCACGCCACCGCGCGCTACCGGCGCGACCTTGTGCGCATGATCGGTCGCGATCTGATCGGCGAGGTGCTGCAATGACGCGTCTCAAGGCAGATCAGCGCCATGCCGTCCGTTTCTCGCTCAACGGCAAGCCGGTCGAGGGCGAGGCGGAGCCGCGCATGCTGCTCTCCGATTTCCTGCGCCACCAGCTGGGAGCGACCGGCACCCATGTCGGCTGCGAGCACGGCGTCTGCGGCGCCTGCACTGTTGTCGTCGACGGCATGCTGACGCGGTCGTGCCTGACGCTCGCTGCGCAGGTCGATGGTTGCGAGCTCAGGACCGTCGAAGGCCTCGCACCGTCGGCAGACCGGCTCGGCGTGCTGCAGCAGGCGTTCCGCCGCAACCACGCGCTCCAGTGCGGCTTCTGCACCGCCGGCATTTTGATGTCGCTCGACCACTATCTCGCCAGGAACCCGGCGCCGACCGAGGCCGAGATCCGCGACCTCCTTAGCGGACATATCTGCCGCTGCACCGGCTACACACCGATCATCCAGGCGGCGCTCGAAGCCGCCGCCGAACTCGCTTCATCCAAAAAAGAGACGTCCGATGCTTGATCTCGCCAGCAGCTTCATCGCCAGCGCCGCGCGCGATCCCCATGCGATTGCGTTGGTCGACGGTGATCTGCGCCTGACCTACCGCCAATGGTACGGCAAGATCTCTGCGCTCGTGGCATCGTTCGACCGCCTTGGCCTCAAGCCCGGCGATCACGTCGTCACGCTGCTGCAAAACCGCTGGGAAGCGGCGACGCTGCACTGGGCCTGCCAGTTCGCAGGCCTCGTGATCACGCCGATCAACTGGCGCGCCAAGGCCGACGAGCTCGATTACTGCATCGAGAATGCCGAAGCCTGCGCGATTGTCTATCAGGATATCTCTGCCGAGGCGGTGCAGGGCTCGGGGTTGGCAGGCAAGCCGCTGCGTGTTTCCGTCGATCCCGGGACGGGGGAGGCCACCAGCTTTGCCGATCTGATCAAGGACAGCGCGCCGGACGCCGAGCCGCGTGTCGGCACCGATGCCTGGTCGATCATGCTCTACACATCAGGCACGACCTCGCGGCCGAAGGGCGTGCCGCGGCGGCATCGCGCCGAACGCGCCGCGGCGATCGCCCATGTCGCGCAAAATCTCTACGGCCGCGGCGAGCGCACGCTCGGCGTGATGCCGCTCTACCACACCATGGGCGTCCGCTCGCTGCTGGCGATGTCGCTGATCGGCGGCACTTTCATCTGCCTGCCGCGCTATGACAGCCGCCAGGCCCTGGCCCTGATCGAGAAGGAGGAAATCACCAACCTCTATCTGGTGCCGACGCTCTATCACGACCTCGTTCATCACGAGGCCTTCTCTAAGACCGACGTCTCCAGCGTCCGCAAGCTCGGTTTTGCCGGCGCCTCGATGACCGACGGCCTTCTCAAGAAGCTGAACGAGGCGTTCAAGCCAGAGTTGTTCGTCAATCACTACGGCAGCTCCGAGATCTACACCTTTACGATCGACCAGGATGCCGCGGCAAAGCCCGGCTCGGCCGGCAAGGCCGGGCTGAACCAGCACGTCAAGGTCGTGCGCATCGGCGCGAAGTCGGTCGCGGAGCTTGCTGCGGTCGGCGAGGAGGGCGAGATTATCGCGACGCTCGCCGGCGACGAGGCCTTCGAGGGCTACTGGCGCCGTCCTGAAGCCGACGCCAAGTCGCTGCGCGAGGGCTGGTACTTTACGGGCGATACCGGCTTCGTCGATCCCGACGGCGACCTGTTCGTCACCGGGCGCGTCGACGACATGATCATCACCGGCGGCGAGAACGTCTCGCCGGTCGAGATCGAGAGCTGCCTGTCGCTGCATCCGGCGGTCGACGAGGTTGCAGTGGTCGGCGTCGCCGACGAGAAATGGGGCAAGGTCGTCGCCGCCTTCGTCAAGCGCAATCGCCCTGTGTCGGACGTCGAGCTGGAGCAGTTCTGCCGGACCACGGGTCTTGCCAATTTCAAGCGGCCTCGGCGCTACGTTTTCGTCGACGCCATTCCCAAATCGCCGGTCGGCAAACTGCTGCGGCGACTGCTCGTCGCCGGTGAATACGAGGCTGAGCGCCTGCCGCCATCAGACGCCGCCTGATCAATAACCATCAACAGAAGGAAACCAAGATGCCGTCAGCCTATACGTTTACCGATCCCCGCCTCGCAAAGCTCGACGGGTTCAAGGTCGAAATCGACGAGGCGCATGAGCGCGCCGACATCATCTTAGGGAGGCCGCCCTACAATGTCGTGGCGATGCCGCAGCGTGACCAGCTGCGCCTGACCTTCGAAACGCTGGACGAGGATCCGCGGGTGCGCGTTATCGTGGTGCGCGGCGAGGGCGAGCATTTCTCCAGCGGCGGCAATATCGGCGGCTTCATGGAAGCGAGCCCCGAGCGCGTCTCCAAGCTCGCCTGGAACATCGCCGCGCCTGCACGTTGCGCCAAGCCCGTGATCGTTGCCAATCGCGGCTATTGCTTCGGCGTCGGCTTCGAATTGTCACTCGCCTGCGACTTCCGCATCGCCTCGGAGACCACGCAATACGCGTTGCCGGAGCAGAAGCTCGGCCAGATCCCGGGCTCGGGCGGCTCGGCTCGCTTGCAGAAGATGGTCGGCATCACCCGCACCAAGGACATCGTGATGCGCTCCAAGCGTATCTCGGCCAAGCAGGCGTTCGACTGGGGCATCGCCACGGAGTGTGTGCCGGATGCAGAGCTGGAGAAGGCGACCGACAAGCTGGTCGACGAGCTCCGCACCTTCTCGCCGCTGGCGCAACGTACCGCCAAGAAGCTCCTCAACGACACCGAGGATTCGACGCTCACGATCGCGATCGAGCTCGAAGGCCATTGCTACAGCCGCCTGCGCCAGTCGGAAGACTTCAAGGAAGGCGTCGAAGCCTTTAACGCCAAGCGTCCGCCGAAGTTCACCGGGCGCTGATGCGCGACAAAACTGCCGCGGTTCGCAATGACGCGAACCGCGGCTCTATCAAAACGGGGGAGGTAAAACAACATGGCTGAGATGGATATGCCGGTCGCGGGCGCACAGGCGTCGGCCGATAACAAGCAGATGGTCAATGCGATCATCGCATCGGTGCTCGGATGGGCGCTGGATCTGTTCGATTTGTTCATTTTGCTCTACGTGGCGCCGGTCGTCGGCGCGCTGTTCTTTCCGTCGAGCAACCCAGCGCTGTCGCTGGCTGCGGTCTACGGCTCTTTCGCCGTGACGCTCCTGATGCGGCCGCTGGGCTCGGCGGTGTTCGGGCATTATGCCGACGTGCACGGCCGCAAGCAGGCCATGCTGATCGCCATCATCGGCGTCGGCATCAGCACGGCGGCGTTCGGCCTGCTGCCGACCATCGCCCAGGTCGGCGTGATCGCGCCGATCCTCTTCCTGATCCTGCGTCTGGTGCAGGGCATCTTCGTCGGCGGCGTCGTGGCCTCCACCCACACCATCGGCACCGAGTCGGTGCCGGCGCAATGGCGCGGCGCGATGTCGGGTCTGGTCGGCGGCGGTGGCGCCGGCATCGGTGCGCTGCTCGCGTCCTTCATCTTCCTGATCACGTCGTCGATCTTCCCCGGCGATGCCTTCGCGGTATGGGGCTGGCGCTTCATGTTCTTCTCGGGGCTGCTGAGCTCGCTGCTCGGCTGGTTCATCTTCCGCAACCTCGAGGAGTCGCCTTACTTCAAGGAGCTCAAGCGCCAGCAGGGTAACAAGCAGGCGAAGGTCTCGAAGGCGCCGGTCAGGGACGTGTTCTCCGGCGAGTATCGCGGCGTGCTGCTGGTCAACCTTCTCATCACCTTCGGTGGCGGCGCCGGCTATTACCTGACCTCGGGCTACCTGCCGAGCTTCCTGAAAGTCATCAATGCGGTCCCGAACCAGACCTCGTCGTTGATCCTGATGGGCGCGAGCGTGTCGGCGTTCTTCTCGGCCGTGCTGGTCGGCGCGCTGAGCGATCGTATCGGCCGCAAGAAGACGTTCCTCATCATCGGTGTCCTGGCCGCGGTGCTGCTGCCGCTGTGCTATCTCAATCTCGGGGCGACCAAGGACACGACGCAAATCACGCTCTATGCGCTCGCGATCGCCTTCATCGGCAATGCCGGCTATGCGCCGGTGCTGATCTTCCTCAACGAGCGTTTTCCGACCGCGTTGCGCGCTAGCGGCACGGGTCTGTCGTGGAACATCGGCTTTGCGCTGGGCGGCATGATGCCGACCTTCGTCTCGCTGGTGAGCGGCAGCCCTGCGGAGATCCCGATGTCGCTGGCCTACTTCGCAGTCGGCGTGTTCGTGATCTACCTGATTGGTGCGGTCGTGATCCCCGAGACCAAGGGTAACTTCCGCTGAGCCGAATCGGCGCGGCCGCATTCGTGGCCGCGCCGATCCATCGAATTGCGCGATGAGACGGGAATGGATGGGCTGCATTTCGACGACGTGATCGTCGGTGGCGGATCGGCGGGCTGCGTGCTCGCCAATCGGCTTTCCGCAGACGGAAGCCGCCGCGTGCTTCTGATCGAAGCCGGGATGGACACGCCGCCCGAGGCGACGCCGCCGGAAATCCTCGACAGCTATCCGATGACGCTGTTCTTCGGCGACAAATACATCTGGCCGGGCCTGTCAGCGGCCGCCGGCCGCAATGCCGAGGGCAAGCCGGTCGTCCGCGCCTACGAGCAGGGCCGGGTGATGGGCGGTGGCTCCAGCATCAACGTGCAATCGGCCAATCGCGGCCTGCCGCGTGATTATGACGAATGGCGCGATCTCGGCGCGCGCGGCTGGGGATGGGCGGATGTGCTGCCGTACTTCCTCAAGCTCGAAACGGACCTGGATTTCCACGGCCCGCTGCATGGCAAGCACGGCCCAATCCCGATCCGCCGCATCGCGCGCGAGGCGATGCCGCCGTTTGGCAAGGCCGTGGGAGAGGCTTTGTCGGCAACCGGCCTGCTGTTCCGGAAAGACCAGAACGCCGAATTCGAGGACGGCATCTTTCCGCCGGCGTTTTCGAACCGTAACGACCGGCGCGTCTCGACCGCCGCCGGCTATCTCGACGCAGCAACGCGCGCGCGGCCGAACCTGACCATCTGGGCGGACAGCGAGGTCGAACAACTCCAGCTMGATGGCCGCCGCGCGAGGGGCGTGGTGGTCGCGCGGGGCGGGCAGAAGCTCGCCGTCGCCGCCGGCCGCGTGATCCTGACCGCAGGCGCGCTGCAATCGCCGGCGATCCTGATGCGGGCGGGCATCGGCCCGGGTGCGGCGCTGCAAGCGCTCGGCATTCCCGTGGCGATCGATCTGCCCGGCGTCGGCAGCAATCTGCGCGATCATCCCGCACTGACCTTCTGTCAATATTTGCCGCGGCGGTTGCGCTTGCCGCTTGCCCGGCGGCGTCCCAATTTCGCGGCGATGCGCTTCTCGTCCGAACATCCCGGCTGCGACGCCTCCGACATGTACATCACGGCCTCGGCGCGCGGCGGGTGGCATGCGCTGGGCACGCGGCTTGGTCTCTACTTTCTCTGGTGCAACCGGCCGTATTCGAGCGGCTCGCTCACGCTGGCGAGCAGCGACCCGAAAACCTATCCTGTTGTCGATTTCAACCTGCTGTCCGACCGACGCGATCTCGAACGGATGGTCGCGGCCGTCCGTCTGCTCGCGAAGCTTGTCGTTCATCCCGCGCTCAACCCGGAGGCGGGCGATTTCTTCCCGGCCTCCTTTTCTCCGCGTATCAAGCGGCTGAGCCGGTACGGCACCGGCAATCGCATCGTTGCGTCCATCCTCGGGCCAATGCTCGACATACCCGCGGGCCTCAGGGCGCTTCTGATCCGGCTCGTGCTGCTCAACGGCACGGCCTTCCAAGCGACGCTTGCCGACGATCGTGCCCTCGAAGCCTTCGTACGGCAAAGCGTGTTCGGAGTCTGGCATCCAGTGGGGACATGCCGCGTGGGCGATCCCGCCGACCGGATGGCGGTGGTCGATCCCGGGGGCCGAGTGATCGGCAGTGAGAACATTTTTGTGGCGGATGCCTCGATCATGCCGCGGCTGCCGACGGCCAATACCAACATCCCCGTGATCATGGCGGCCGAGAAGATCAGTGATGCCCTGCTGTCGCGAAATTAAGCTCTGTGCTGCGCCAGCGCGGAAACGCCGTCCTGCGTTAGGTATTCGAGTTCCACGAGGTCACTCCATTGGATTCGACTCCTGAACAGGAAGCGCCGCGACGACCGACTGCGGCATCGAGCGGTTCACGTTAGACCAGGCTCGATCTTCTTCGCTGCTGTTAGCCGAAAGTGGCCCGTGATGGATTGGAGCGAAGGTTAGATTGTTTCAATCAGTTAAAGGGCGGCGTGTGCATGACGTGTGCACCGGGAGATCAAGAAAAATCTTGCGCAGGCCGACGTGAGCAGTCGATTTGAAGCAGGCGGATTGGTCGCGGAAAGCGCAGCTTCTTTGCACTCACGCAGCGACCTATTCGATCAATGACACGACGTCCTGGGATGAGACCAACTGGCTCTTAATCAGCGGGCTCGGGTTCGAGCCTTTGCCGCGTCGGGCGCGAGCCCCCGCAGAAGCGCCAGGGCTCCAGAGACAAATCCTTTTGTCTTGCCGAAGCGCGTCGTCCTCTTGTTGCAAGACACCCGTCATCTTTGAAAGGACTATCTTGCCGCAAACGCCTAGCATATCCGGATCGTTGCCATCGTGACTGCGTGACATGAACACTCCCCGAGTTGAAAACCAGCGCGCCTCCACCAGCGTGCGATCGCCGATCATCGTCAATCAGCTTGGCCCGGACATTCGTGCGGCGCTGGTCGATCACTGGTCGCGCCCGCTGATCATCGATCATCCCGCCGATCGCGCGCCCTGGGATGTTGCTCCCGAAGCCGACGTGCTGCTGACGCGGCCGCTAGTGGGCTGGCACAAGGCGCCTGCGGAGAGGCCGGCCGGCTGGCCATTCGGCCTGCGCTGGATCCAGACGGCATCGACGGGCGTCGACTTCTTTCCGGCATGGCTGCTCGACGGTCCGGTGGTCACGGTCGGCCGCGGCATCTCGGCTGATCCGATCGCGGAATATGTCCTTGCGGCGATTCTCGGCTTCGAGAAGCGCATCCATGACATCCGGCCGCGCAGCCGCGAGCAGTGGAAGATCAGCCCGCTGGGCTCGCTCACCGGCAAGACGATCGGGATTGCCGGCTTCGGCGCGATCGGCCGCGCAGTCGCCGAGCGGGCCAAGCCGTTCGGTGTCAACATCAGGGTTCTCAGGCGCTCGGCCTGGCCATATGTCCTTCCGGGCATCCAGCCGGTTGATAGCGTCGAGGAACTGGTCGCGGTTTCCGATCATCTCGTCCTTGCTCTGCCGGCGACGACCAAGACCGCGCGTCTGATCAACGCCGATGTGCTGGCGCGGGCCAAGACGTCGCTGCACCTAATCAATGTCGCGCGTGGGCGGATCGTCGATCAGAGGGCGCTGTTGCAGGCGCTCGACGAGGGGCGGATTGCCGGCGCGACACTCGACGTCACCGATCCCGAGCCGCCGCCGGAGGGCGATCCGATCTATCGCCATCCCAAGGTCGTCCTGACCCCGCATGTGTCATGGACGGGTGGCGAGGATGCCAAGCGGCTGGCCGACAAGACGCTGGTCAACCTCGACGCCTACGCCCATGGCGTGGCGCTGGCCGACGTCTTCGACAAGAATCTCGAATACTAAAAAAGGAAAGGCAACAATGAACAAGGTCGTCGAGAAGCCCAAGAAATACTCTCTGGTCGAGCGCGCGCCGGCCGCGACGTTCGAGGAAGAGCGGCTGCACCGCAAACAGCGGCTTGCCGCAACATTCCGCCTGTTCTCGCGCTACGGCTTCGATCAGGGGCTCGCAGGCCATGTCACCGTGCGCGATCCGGAGTTTCCCGAGCGGTTCTGGATCAATCCGCTGTCGAAGCATTTCAGCCAGATCAAGGTCTCCGACCTTCAGCTCGTCGATCACGATGGCAACATCCTGATCGGTGACAAGCCGATCAACCAAGCCGGCTTCGTGATTCACTCCGCGATCCACGCCGCGCATCCTGAGGTGATCGCGGCCGCGCACACCCATTCGACTTATGGCAAGGCCTGGTCGGCGCTCGGCCGCCTGCTCGATCCGCTGACGCAGGATTCCTGCGCCTTCTACGAGGATCACGTGCTGTTCGATCCGTTCTCCGGCGTCGTGCTGGAGGCGGAAGAGGGCCGCAAGATCGCGCAGGCGCTGGGATCGAAGAAGGCGGCCATCTTGCAGAACCACGGCCTGCTCACGGTCGGACCGACCATCGAGGCTGCCGCCTGGTGGTACATCGCCATGGACAATGCTGCGCGCGCCCAGCTGCTTGCGGAAGCCGCCGGAACGCCAAAGCCGATCCCGCACGAGATCGCTAGCCTGACCTCGCGGCAGGTCGGAACGCACAAGGGCGGCTATTTCAGCTTCCAGCCGTTGTGGGACTGGATCACCGAGGCGGAACCGGATCTATTCAATTAGGGATCGAGGCTTCCGAGCCGGGCCGATGACCCGGCTAGCCGAATTGCGCCATGCTCCAACATCGTGAGATATAACGGCGGGCGGCTCATCGCGCTTGTGCAAGTGGCCGCCGCAGCGGTGAGGAGCAGGGCGACATGGTCAATGGTCTGCCAAGCGAAGTTGAAGTCATCACATTGTTCGTCGATGACATTGCGTCGTCGAAAGCGTTTTACGCCAAGGTTTTCGCGTCCGAGACGGTCTGGGAAGATGCGGTCTCATCCGTGCTTCGATTTGGTGGGCTCCTGGTCAATCTTCTCGACGCGTCTCAGGCACCGCCGCTTGTCGAGCCGCTGCGTGTCGCGCTGTCCTCCGCAGGGGCGCGCGCACTCCTGACGATCAGGGTCGTCGACGTCGATCAGGTCTGCTCAGCCCTGCGGGAGATTGGCGTCGATCTGCTCAATGGCCCGATCGACCGTCCGTGGGGGCGACGAACTGCGTCCTTTGCCGACCCCTCAGGCCATGTCTGGGAGATCGCGCAGCTGATTGAGCGGAAATAGCAGCCTGCTGCCGGCCCGCCGATCGCTACAGCGTCCCACAGACGCGATTGACCAGTTCGATGAACCAGCGCAGCGGCGGATTGGCCATGGCGCGGCGCGTGTGGAGAAGGTCGATGGTGAATGGCTCCACATCGTAGGGAATCGGAACGACAGACACGCCGGCGGCTGTCGCGAAGCGGCGCGCGACGCGCTCGGCCATGGTTGCCACGAGATCGGTGCCGGCGACGGCAAACGGCACCGCGACGACATGGGCGAGCGTGATCGCGGTCCGGCGCTTGCGTCCGTGCCGGCTCAGCATCGTGTCGATTGCGCCGGGAAGCCCGTCGCCGCCGGCGGAGGAGAACAGCACATGCGGGAGCCGCGTGTAATCGTCCTTGGTGAGACGGGCTTTCAGTGTGGCGCGTTTGGCGTCGCGAATGCAGACGAATCTCTCCGTGAAAAGCGTGGATCGGATGATGCGCGTGGAAGCGGGAAGATGGCCACCGATCAGCGCGTCGACATCGCCGTGTTCCAGGCTTGCGACACTCGCGGCCGGATCAATGATGGGGCGCACCACGAGATCGATACCAGGCGCCTCCCGCCGCAACGCCCCGACCAGTCGCGGCACCACGACGAGGTCGCCATAGTCGGTCGCCGCAATAGACAGGCGATGGCGGGCTGTTGCCGGATTGAAGGCTGATGTGGGTTCGAGCACGCCCCTGATCTGCCCCAGAGCGTCGCTGATCGGCCGCGCCAGCGCCAGCGCCTTGGCCGTCGGCTGCATGCCGGAGGCCGAGCGCACGAAGAGCTCATCGCCAAACAGCGCACGCAGCCGCGTCAGCGTGCTGCTCATGGAGGGCTGCGCCAGGCCGATGCGTTGGCCGGCGCGGGTCACATGGCGTTCCTCCATCAGCGCCTCGAAGGCAACCAGGAGGTTGAGGTCGACGGAAGCCAAATTCATTTGAGCGATGATAGATATAGTAACAATCGATTTCAAGAATGATGCGGGGTGTGGTCTACTGGCGAAGACGACATGATTGGGCGCGGCGTATGCGATCCTCACTCCTGCACTTCATCCCGCGCGGACCGACATTGCTGGCGCTTGGCGTCCTGCTTGGATTGGCCTTTCCGGCTCTTGCGGACCTGGCTCGCCCCTTGATGGCAACCACGATCTTCCTGATCGTGCTGGGAACGCTGTTGCGGATCGACAGTCAGGCCGTCGTCGCAACGCTGCGACGGCCATCGCATTCCGTGCTCTTGCCGGCTGTCGTCATGGTGGCCTGTCCGCTCGTGATCGGTGTGGCCGGTCACGCCTTGAACCTTGGTCCGGAGATCGCGCTTGCGGCGGTGCTCGCCATCTCGGCGCCGCCATCGAGCGGAACGGCAGCGGTGGCACGCATGCTCGGGCTCGACGGGGCGGTGCCGCTCGTGGTGACGGTGTTGTCCATGGTGCTGGCTCCGGTCACCGTGCCGCTTCTTGCAGGCTGGTTCGGCGAACTCGAGATCAGCGCGCTCGAGCTCGCGCTTCGCCTGGCGCTGTTGATCGGCGGCGCCGAGGGGGTGGCTTTCCTGGTCCGCCGGCATGCAGCCCCGGTGCTGGCGGCCCGTGGCGGGATGGTCGACGGGATCATCGTCGCGGCGCTTCTCGTCTTTGCGGTGGCGACGATGGCTGACATTCGCGCGCAGATCGCGGCAGATGTGCAGGCCGCCATGCTCTGCCTCGGGCTCGCCTTCGCTTGCAATATCGCCCTTCAAGCAGCTGGTGCCGTGCTGCTGCCGGGCAATTTGGGCCAGCGGCTGACCGTCGGGCTCATCCTCGGCAACCGTAATGTCGGCCTGGTCTGGTCGGCGCTGGGTGCTGCCGCCTCGCCACGCATGGCGCTATACTTCGCCGCGACGCAATTTCCGATCTACCTCCTGCCGCGCCTGATCGAGACATTGATCGGCCGGGACACTGGAAAGGCCAAGCCGTGACCACGCCCCGTCTTACCCGCGAACATGCCTCGCATTTTGCCAACATCGCGCTCGGCCATGTCGGGCGCGAATATCCCAATAACGTTGACCATGCGCTGGCTGAACCGGCGGATGCCCGCACGCCGAGCCAACTGCATCCGATCTTCTACGGCAGCTACGACTGGCATTCCTGCGTCCACAGCTACTGGATGCTGGCGCGACTGCTGCGCAGGTTTCCCGACTTTGCGGCAGCCTCCGACATCCGCGCTCTCTTCGATACGCAATTCGTGCCCGAGAAGGTCGCCGCCGAACGTGCTTACTTCGCCCGCCCGACTGCCCGCGGCTTCAAGCGGCCGTATGGCTGGGCCTGGCTCCTGAAGCTCGCGACTGAACTGGCGCTCCATCCTGACGATCGCTGGAGCCGCAATCTCGCGCCGCTGGCCGAGGTCATCGCGCAACGCTTTCGCGACTTCCTGCCGTTGGCGTTCTATCCCGTACGCGTCGGCACCCATTTCAATACGGCGTTTGGCCTGCGGATGGCGGCAGACTACGCCGCCATCAAAAAGGATGAAGCGCTCGCCAGGTTGCTGCACGAGACTGGCCAGCGCTGGTATGGTGAGGACAGCGACTGCCCCGCCTGGGGTGAGCCGAGCGGCGACGACTTCCAGTCCTCGGCTCTTATCGAGGCCGAATGCATGCGGCGCCTGTTGCCTCCGGACGCGTTCCTGCCCTGGTTCGATCGGTTTCTGCCGCGGCTGGTCGAACGACGGCCGGCAACGCTGTTCAAGCCTGCGACGGTCACCGATCGCACCGACGGCAAGATCGCTCATCTCGACGGGCTCAATCTCAGCCGCGCTTGGTGCTGGCGCTCTCTCGGCGACGCCTTGCCGGCAGGCGACCCCCGCCGCGTCGTTGCTCATGAAGCGGCGCGCGAGCATCTGGCCGCAGGCCTCCCCCATATCGCCGGTCACTACATGGGAGAGCACTGGCTCGCGAGCTTTGCCGTGCTCGCACTGGATGATGAGAACTGAGCGGGCAGGGGCCTTTCGCGGCTTATTCAATCCGCGGTCATGATCAACCGAAGGCGCGCGTGCGCATGTGTGCGACATCGTCGCCACCCGACGGGATCGACGCCAGCAGCGACCTCGTATAGGGCTGCTGAGGGTTGTCGAAGATGTCGGCGACGGCCCCGTGTTCGACGATGCGTCCGCGATGCATCACGGAGACGGTGTGGGCGAGCTGACGCACCAGCGCCAGGTCATGAGACACGAACACGTAGGTCAGGCCCAGAGTGGCCTGTAGCGAGAGCAGGACTTCGACGATGCCGGCCTGGACGCTGACGTCGAGCGCGGAGGTGGGTTCATCGAGGACGATTACGTCGGGCTTGAGGACCAGCGACCGGGCGATGGCCACGCGCTGGCGCTGGCCACCTGACAGGGCTCCGGGCTTGCGGGAGAGCAGGTGCTCGCCAAGTCCGACATCGGCCAACGCTTCGCGGACACGCTCATCCCGTTCCTTTCGCGTTCCGATCTTGAATCGATCGAGCGGCTCGCGCACGAGCCGCTCGATCGTCCAGGTCGGATCGAGCGAGGTGAACGGGTTCTGGTAGACCAGCTGAAGGTGGCGCCACACCGTCCGCAGTGCCTCGGGCGAGCGGCCGGTGATTTGTTCGCCTGCGACCGAGATGCTCCCGGTGTCGGGTCCCTCCAGTCCAAGCAGCAGCCGGACCGTCGTGGTCTTGCCCGAGCCCGATTCGCCGACCAGCGCGTGCGTGGTGCCAGCAGGGACGCTGAACGACAAATCGTCGACGGCCGTCAGCGCCTTGCCGTCGACTGTGAAGGTCTTCGTGACGGCGCTGACCTCGATCTTCGGTGCCTGGCCGGTCTTGAGGGAACGGAAGCCCGTGTCGCGCAGTGCGGCGTAACGGTCGGGGTTGAGGGCCGGGACATCCGCGCGCAGCCTCTTTGCGTAGGCCGACGCCGGCGAGGAGAAGACGGAAGCGGTCCGGCCAGCCTCCTGGATGACGCCGTCCTTGAGCACCACGAGCGAGTCCGCTCGCTCGGCGGCGATTGCAAGGTCGTGCGTGATGAGCAGCAGACTGATCTTGAGATCGTGCTGCAGCCGCGTGAGCAGGTCGAGGATCCGCTTCTGGATCGTGACGTCGAGCGCGGAGGTCGGCTCGTCCGCGACCAGCAGTGCCGGCCGTGGCAGGATCGCAAGGCCGATCAGCACGCGCTGGAGCATGCCGCCGGACAGCTGGTGCGGGTAGGAGTCGTAGACACGCAGGGGGGTGTCGAGCCCAACCTGGGCGAACGTCTCCAGGATGAGCTGCTTGCGGATCGCCTTGTCGGGCTCGTCGAGCAGCGCAGCCGACTCCTGCGCCTGGGCACCGATCGTCCGCACCGGGTTGAGTGAGTTGGCGGGATCCTGCGGGACGAACCCGATGGCTCGTCCCCGCAGCGGCCGGAAGCCGCGCTCGGAAATCCCCAGCACCTCCTGGCCGTCGAACGCGACGCGGCCGGTGGCGTGCCCGCCGCTGGGGAGCAGCCGCAGCACCGCGCGGGCGATCGTCGACTTGCCGGAACTGGACTCTCCGATGAGGGCGAGGCTCTCGCCGCGGCCGAGTTCAAAGCTCACGTTGGTTACGACCTCGTGCGGCCCATAGGAGACCGACAGGCCGTCGACCCGGAGCTGCGGAATCGACCGCAGCGGCGTCGGCGCGACGCGCTCGGCGCGGGTAAACGTGGCGGTCAGTCTGTCTTGCGGAGCCATCGGCTGATCCTGTTTGCGGAGAGGACGGTCGCGATCGTGACGAAGGCGGGGGCGTACACCAGCCACGGCCATTTGAGGTAGTCCTTGCCGATCGAGATCAGCAGGCCCCAGTCGGAGGCGGGAGGCGGATTGCCGTAGCCAAGGAAAGCAAGGCTGGCGATCACCAGGATCGACAGGCCGAACTGCAGCACCGCGAGCGGGAGCACCGAGCGCGATGCATTCGGCAGCACGTGCCGCAACAGAATGTGCCAGCGCGAGCCGCCCATCAGGAACGACGCCTCGACGAAAACGGCCTGCCGGGTCTTGATCACTTCCGAGCGCATCACCCGCGCGAACACGGCGACCGCCGAGACGCCGGTCGCAACCGCAGCGTTCGTGGTGTCGAAACCGATCGCGGTGACGACGATGACCGCCAGCAGGAAGTTCGGGATCGCCAGCAGCACATCCACCAGGCGGGCGAGCACGATGTCCATCCAGCCGCCGAGGAAGCCGGCCAGGAGGCCGATGAGCCCGCCGGCAACCGCGGCGATGACGACCGCGATGAGCGCGCTCGTCACCGAGGAGGCCGTGCCATAGACGACCCGGGTATAGAGGTCGCGACCGAGGTGATCGGTGCCGAACCAATGCGCTGCGCTGGGGCTGAGCAGCTTGTCAGCGGGGACGCCGCTGGCGGGATCATGACTGGTGAACAAGCTCGGCGCGAGCGACCAGGCGATTACGATCGCGATGACCGCGAATGCGAGCGCGACGGTTGGCGGCACCCGAAGGGCTGCCAGCCGGCTGATCGCCGTGATGCGTGGCGAGGAGGAAACGGAGACGAGTGTCATGGCGTCACCGCCTGGGAAAGTTTGGTGGAGCTCTCGTCGGCGGTGGTCGGGCGGACCTTGCGACCGCCGATCAGCTTCACGCGCGGGTCTAGCAGCGGGTAGACGAGGTCGGCGATCAAATTGACGAGCACGAACACCACTGCCGCAAGCGAGACGACCGCTTGCAGGACAGGCAGGTCCTGCGTGCTCACCGAACGCTGCACCAGGCTGCCGATGCCGGTGCGTCCGAACACCGTCTCGGTGATCAGCGAACCGCCGAGCAGTTCGCCGATGGCGAGTGCGATGACGGTGATGACCGGGAGCGAAGACGGCTTGAGCAGGTGCTTGGCAAAGAGGCGCATCTGCCCGAGCCCACGGCTGCGCGCARCGGCGGCGTATTCCTGCTCGGACTCGTTGTCGAGGTTCGCGATCAGCACCTCGGTGATCCGTGCGGAGATGGGGATGCCGAGCGCGACCGCGGCGAAGAAGGTCGTCCAGAAGCTGTCCGGCGCGATTACGCGAAAGAACCCGAGCTGGAAGCCGAAGATGTGGATCAGCACCAGGCCGATCACGAAGTTCGGCACCGACAGGAACAACGATGGGAAGCCACGCAGCAAGCCCTGGCCAAACCGTTTCGGAAGGAACTGGGTGCCGTAGGCGATCGTAGCCGCCAGCAGCAGCGCGATGGCGAAAGCTGCGGATGCGAGGATCAGTGTCGAAGGGAGAACCTCGGCGATCAGGGTTGTCACAGGCCGGTTGGATCGCATCGACAGGCCGAGGTCGCCGGTCACGAAGTTGGACAAGGACGCCCAGAGCTGGATCGGAATTGGCCGGTCCAGGCCTTGGGCGGCGATGATCTCCTTGATCTGATCCTCGCTGAATCCATTCTGCGGGTCGCGCAGCACGTTGGTGATGGGGTCACCAGGCAAAATACTGACGACGACGAAGGTGAAGACGTAAGCCAGCAGGATGACGACGACGGCTTGGGCGAAGCGCTTCGCGGCATAGGACAGGTAGGCGCTTCTCATGCCGGTCGCCTCCTCACGCTGCTTGTTTGCACTGCGGATTACTCGCCGATCGTTGCCGTGTAATAGCTGGCGTAGGCGATGCCGTTGTAGACCTCCCCCTTGAGCTTCGGGGACTGCACGTAGATCCGCTGGACGATCTGCGTGCGCGGGATGAAATAGCCCTGCTGGAGAACGTAGGTCTGCAACTCGTCGAGCAGCGGATTGCGAATGTCGAGAGAGGCCGCGCCGGCGATCTTGTCGCGCAGTTCATTGAGCTTCTTGTCGCTGTCGCCGAGGTTGAACCAGTTCTCGCCGTTGTTGGCGTCGGTGAGGATGCTGGCCACCGTGCCGGCGTCGATGAAGCTGCGCGTCACCTCGTAGGCCGGCACGGCCGGCCCGCCGAACCGGACCTTCTCGCCGAACGTCACGACGTCGTAGGCGCGAATGGTGACCTTCCAGCCGAGCTTGCCGAGTTGCTGGGCGATGAGCTCGTCGATCGACTTTGCCGTCGCAAGATAGGGGTTGGCGTGGAGCGTCAGCGACAGCTGCTTGCCGTCCTTGGTCCGGATGCCGCCAGCACCCTTGATCCAGCCGGCTTCGTCGAGAAGCTTCTCCGCCTTGCCGGGATTGTAGGCCAGGAGCTCGCTATGGTCGGTCGCACCCGGCACGTTGCTCTGGATGAAGGACGTCGCCAGCTTCCAGTCAGGCGTATAGACGGTATCGATGATCTCCTTCCGGTTGATGCCGGCCTGAAGAGCCTGGCGCACTTTCACGTCATTGTATGGCTCCAGCTTGGTGTTGATCGCGAGGCCGTTGACGAAACCGAGATAGCGCGGGGTCGCGACCGTGAAGCCCGCTTCCTTGAGCGATTTCAGTTCCTGCGGTGATGGGCTGTAGGCGACATCGGCCTGTCCCGACTGGACAGCGGCGACCCGCAGCGACGGCTCGGTCACGAGTTTGTAGGTGATCGAGTTGAGGTAGGCCGGACCGGTGTGGCCGACGGCTGCCGGCCCCCAATTGTAATCCTTGCGCTTGACCAGCTTGACGAAGTCGCCCTCTTTCCAGGAAGCGACCACATACGGGCCGCTGCCGGATGTCTTGGCCAGATCAGCCTGCTGCGCGGCGGGCTGCGCGATCGTCTTCGGGGAGATGAGGATAGAGCCGTGGTAGCCGAGCGTCGGGATAAACCCGAGCGTCGGCGCTTTGAAGACAACCTTCACTGTGGTGGCATCGACCGCCTCAGCATGGTCGTAAGTCTTCGGGAAGAGGCCAATCGGATTGATCCCCTCGTTCCGCCGGCCTGCGTGCCAGATGTCGAGATTGGCGACCACGGCTGACGCGTCGAGCGGTGTTCCGTCGGAGAAGGTCACACCCTTCTTGAGGTGCAGGGTGAACTGTATGGCCTCGCCGTTCTGCTCCCAGCTTTCGGCGATCCAGGGGCTGACCTTGCCGTCAGCATCGACATAGACGAGCTTGTCGGTCACGTGGCCCCAGATGTGGCCCTGGAAGCTGGAGATCGCGCTGTTGTTCGGAATCCAGGTGCTGCCGAGCGAGTCGATGAGGAAGGTGATGTCGCCGCCGTTCGGTGGAGCGCCGGCACTTCGCGCCGGAGAGAGGCCCGCCGTTGCCGTCACGGTCGCTGCTGCAATCACGGAGGCCGCAGCGAGGAGGCGGCGCCGGGAGAGCGAGAACATTGGGAAACGTGCGGTCATGAAGAGCCCCTGATGATTGATGCGCGATCAGGTCCCCGTTTCGCGAAAGCGTTACGGCACGATCAGCGTTTCCTCGTAGGAGAAGCGAAACAAAGGGACCTGGCCATTCCAAATTTCACTTGGGACAGACAACAAAAGCGTCGGGGGCGGGGCAGTGGACGCGATGGTCATTTTGTTTTCAGTGCGAACGCGCCCGATCTAGGTTTGTCCGTGACCGAACAGCGCAACGATTGCCGCTTCATTCGCGCGCCAACCCGAGTTCGGCGTCGAGACGGTCCTCTCAGGCGCATTATGTCGCGTGGCGCATAAAGACATTCTGCAAAAAGCCGAGCGCTGGAGAACGGCATGCTGGCGATCGAGAAATGAATGTTGCTGCTATCGTATTACGCGCGAAGCTTGCGTCGGTAGCGCGGTCTTGGGTGAAACGGAATAGGTCAGACACGGCCTTCGATGCGATTGCTCGTGCCGACGAGATCGGTGACGTTGGAAGCCGCATCGGACGAGTCAGCGGGTGCCGGGTTCGCTCGAATGCGATCGAGACAAATGTCGTGCCGGCCAATCTCGGCGATGAGTCCTGGGCGGTTCCGGAAGCCAGGCGAACGCCTTGTTCTCGTGGGCGCGACGTGCGCCCGGAGAATCCGAAGACGCGATTTCCGCTTCCGTGGCGCCCATGATGGACCGGAGCGAGAATTGAAGTCCTTCAATAGGTTAGATAGTGGCGTGTGCACGACGTGTGCACCGGGAGATCAAGAAAAATCTTGAGCAGGCCAGCGTGAGCAGGCGTCTTGAAGCAGGCGGATTGGTCGCGGAAAGTGCAACTTCTTTGCACTCACGCAGCTATCTGCGACCTATTCGATCAATGACGCGGCGTCGTGGGATGGGTCCAAAACGGTCTTTCGCAAAGTGAAGCTTGCCGGGTGCGCAGTGACGAGGAAGTCCTTGGCCGGGATCTGTGCTCTCAAACAAACGTCTCCGCCAGCGCCAGATAGAGGGCGAACAGAAAGCCGCCGACCGTGGGCAGTACGACCAGCGAGCCGCCTTCCGCGAGGGCGACGGGGATCATGGCGTGGGCGACCAGTGCGAGCACGGCGCCGCCGGCCACCGCCTGGGCGAAGATTGCTGCCAAAGCCTCGGTGTTGCCGATGAATGCCTTTCCGGCCGCGGCGGCGAGAATTCCGGCGACGAGGACGGTCGACCAAAGGCCGTAGATTGCGGCGTTACGATACCCGGCCCTGGTCAGCATGGAGGCGCTGGCGGCAGCTTCCGGAATGCCGCCGAGGAACATGCCGAGCATCAGGGTCAGCGACAAATTGCCGAAGCTCGTGAACTTGGCGCCGATGACCAGGCAGCCGGGGATGGTATCGAGGATGTTGCCAAGCACGATGGCCATGCCGGCGCCTTTGGCTGTCGTGGTCAGCAGTTCGCCGGCCTCATGGCGGTTGAGGTCCAGGCTGCCGCTGGCGACCTTGGCCCAGATCGTGGCATCAGTGCCGCCCTTGCTGAGATTGCTGATCGCACGCTGATGGCTGATCCGCGCGACGGCCCCGGCGAGACGAGGATCGCTGGCGACAAGCCGTTCGAAGTCGGCCTTGGCGATCACAAGCAGCTCGGTGTCCTCCGTGGCGCGTATGGTCGCAGTGCGCGGGCCGCCGCTGAGCAGCGCCATTTCTCCGAACGCGTGTCCCTCGCCGAGCACCGCGAGCGGCGCGCTGCCGGGATCCGCTGTCGCGCCGTTCAGAACCTCCACCTTGCCTTGCGCCACGATGTACAGCGCGTCGGCTTCGTCGCCGGCGCGGAACAGGATTTCTCCGTTCGCCAGCCTCTTTCCGCTGATGCTCTCCAGGATCGGCTCGATGTCCTCTGGCGGCAGATGCCGCATCAGGTCGCAGCTGGACAGAAGCCGGATGCGCTCGCTGGTGTCCGCATGCTTGCGCGCCAGCGCAAACTCACGGAACTGCGTCACGTAGCGAACGGCCGCGCCTCTCTTCTCCAGGAACAGCGAGGCGAAATAGTAGATGACCGCACCGGCCGCGAATCCCGTGCTGACGAAGGCCCACGCGGTTCGGGCACTGAAGCCTTGATGATGGAGCGATTGCGCGCCTTCATAGGCCAACTCGATCGCGAGCGCGGAGATCAGCGAGCCGGCGGCAAAGGCGAGCAGGCAGGCTAGGGGGCGCTTTGAAAAGGGAGCGTGAAGTCCGATCGCGGCGCCGATCAGGGAGGAGGACGTTGTCACCAAGCCCAACAAGGCGGCCATGGCGAGGTAGTAGGGCGACGTCATGAGGCTCCCAATACATCGCGATCGTTCGCCGCAACGTGCCTGCTGCAGCATGATGACGTGCGGGATGTAGGAAAGCGAGAGCGCCTGCGGCGTCGCCGCATAGGAAACTCATATAGACGCACTCAGCCGCAGCTCCGCGTTTCAGGCCGCCCGTTTCATCTGGGCAGAATCCTGCCGGTAGGCGGACATCACGAAGCCCTGACGGCATCTGACCCCGGCCTCGATTCGGAAGCCGAGCTGTTCGAGCTTCTTGCGGACCTTGAGTGCGAAGCCCGCCTCGTTCGACTTGATCAGCACCGCGATTGCAGCGGTCGTGCCGAGAGATGGTGCGATCTGGGACAGCGCCATCTCGAACTCACTGAACATGTCTTGCACGGTGATGAGGCCGACGGAAAAGGCCGGCTTACGCAAGAAGATGGAGGGCAGTCCAATTCGGGTGAAGCCGCGCTGGCGCAGCGCCTGATAGAGTTCGGCGCTACCACGGCCCGCGACGATCGCGCGATTGAGATTCGACAGATGGGTGAGCGAGATCATGGTCTCGACCACCTGGTCGCGATCGGTGAAGGGAGCGGGGTGGAGCACGAAGATACTCCTTACAGTAGGTGCGCGGGCGCACTGGAACGAGAATTTGCCCTGAATGGCGCGACCAATATCGTTCGCGGCCAGTATGATTTCGAGGGGACAGGCAGGCTTATCTCATAGGAACGGCATAGGATCGGGACGAGGTCGAGGTGCGTTCAACGTTCGTTGCGCATGTAGGCGCTTCGTGCCGTCACCGATCTCAGGTCGGGCTCCGCACTGCTGCCTGCACCAGGATGGTTGATCGTTGCCTCCGACAGGCGATGGATGCCGGCGTCGATCTGGTGATCCAAGGCATGAAGAATGACGTGCGCGACGGCGGCCGTCACCAGGATGAGAAGCCAAGAGCGCAAACCCATGAGACTTCCCCATCCCTGGTGGCGTTGCAAAGATCGGACAATTGGAGGGCTGGCCTGAACCGGAGCTTCGCTCAAAAAAGGAGCCCCGGACGTGCCGGGGCTCGAGTGGTTGGAGGCGTGCCGAGAGACTTCAGTATTTGGCGACGACAGGGGCATCCCAATGGAATTTGTAGTTGACGCCGACCAGCGCGGTCGAGGCACGCTGCTGGACGTTGATGACTTCACCCGCGCCGCCGCCAGCCAGTGTGAACGCCCGCGCGCTGTCGTCGAGGAACCACATGTAGTTATACTCGGCGAAGACCGACCAGTTCGGCGCGAACATCCATTCGGCGCCGATACCGATGGTCATGCCGGGCTGCATGAAGCTTGCGGACTCGATCAGCGCGCCGCCAGGCGCAAAGACCTGGTTGCGTTCCCGAATGAAGGCCGCACCGCCCTTGAGATAGCCGAGGAATTGCGGCGTCCAGAGATAGCCGATGCGGCCGGTAGCGGTGTAGATCTCTTTCAGGTTGTTCGCTTCGGAGAAGGCGGGGAAGTCGGTCAAGGCGTGGCTGCCCTTGATGTTGCCGAAATCGAAGCTGCCGCAACGCCGAACACCAGATTGCCGGTCTGGAAATCGCAACCGACCTGGCCGCCGCCGATCACGCCGCTGTCCTTCTCGCGGCCGTAGTCGTTCGGTGCAGCCACGCCGCTGACGTCGAGCACGCGGCCGTATTCAGCCGCGTCCAGCCGCCACCGACATTGGCGCCGAGGTAGCAGCCGGTCCAGTTGTAGAGCGGAGCGGCAGCCATTGGCCGCGCCTTCAACGGCAGATCGGCAGCGACTGCGGCGCTCGCCGCGCCGAGCCCGATCAGCACACTTGCGACAACAAGAGATTTCAATCGTCCGTACATTCGAGCCCCCTGCATGGCCATGAGGCCAATTCATCTTCGGAGGTGATGTTAGGGACAGCGCACGGTTTCCGCGATGCCGAAAGGGCTGCTTGAGCGCGCAGAGGTCGCTTTTTGCGCGCGCGTTGTACGCTCGCGACATCGCAAAATGCCGAAAAGAATTAAGGAAAAATAGCTTCCGGACTCGCGGAGTGGTTTCGGTAAATTGAGACGCCGGACATGGCCGCGCGATACGTCGAAGGTCGCCTGAGATTGTATCACTGTGATTGTGCCGGTGGTCCGGTGCGCAATCCCGTCAATCCCTGTCGCGCGTTCGCCAGGCGACGATGATGAAGATTGCGACAACGGCTGCGCCCGCAAGCATCCAGTACTGGGCGTCGATGCCAAAAACGCTAAATCTTTGAATGAGGAAGTCCACGGCACTCGCCCTTTTGTTGGGCAAGCTACGCGGTTCGGGAATGGAAATATATTATTTTTATACGATGGGTGTTCTGCGCGTCGTGCGCAGGCGGGCGGCGCAGGGTATGGGTCCGCCCTGGTCAGAGCGCGGATCGCGAGGCGCGCTCGATGACCAGTCCGTTGAGGAAATCTTCGAGCGCTATGCGTCCGGCCTCGTGTGCAGCCCGGTGCGAGCGAAACCCGGCTTCACGAAGCCTGATGCCCATCGGCCTGCGCTTGCGCCGGATCTCCCAGGACCAATCCTGACCTGCATCGCCGGACCAGGACACGACGACGTAAAAGGACCGTCTTGGCGAAGGGCGCAGCATCAGGTTACGCGAGCCATGGCCGGTTGCGCTTCCAGCCGATTCTGAAGCCGATAACCGACGCCGGACTCGGTGACCAGGAGACGCGGCTGGTTGGGATCGGCCTCGATCTTCTGGCGAAGCTTGCGCACGAGGATCCGAAGGTACTGGATGCTGTCGCGCTGATTGCCGTTCCAGATATCCTTCAGGAGCTGATCGTGGGTGACGACGAGGCCGACATGCATGGCGAGAACGTGCAGCAGTCGGTATTCCTTGCGGGTCAGGCGGACCAGATTGTTGTTCAGCGAGACCGTACGGGTCACGAGATCGACCGACAGCGGGCCTGCGACCACGACCGGATTTTCCGTCGCCGACTTGAAGTACCGCCGCAAGGCGGCCTCGCTTCGCGCCAGCAGTTCGGCCATGCCGAACGGCTTGACGACGTAATCGTCGGCGCCGGCCTGGAGCAGACGTACCTTCTCGTCCTCGCCGGCAGCGACGGAAAGGATGATGATCGGCACGTTGGACCACGCACGGATCCGCTCCAGCACCTCCGCGCCGTGAAGATCGGGTAGCGCCAGATCGAGAACGATGAGGTCAGGTGAACTGAAGGTCGCGAGCTTCAACGCCTCGGTGGCGTTTTCGGCCTCGAGCACGGCGAAGCTGTTGAGCTCGAAGCCGGCGCGGAGGAAGCGCCTGATCTTCGGTTCGTCGTCGATCAGGAGAACGATGTTTGCCGGCTTACTCATCTGTCAGCGCGATCGGTTCGGAGGTGGATGGCTCGAGCGTGGGCAGGGAGATCGATACCGTTGTTCCCTGTCCTTGGCCGCGGCTATGAACCGTGATCATGCCCTCAATGGCCTGGATGAAGGTCGAGGCGATCCAGAAGCCGAGGCCCGACCCCGGCACCGACGCCTGATGTCGCGCGCTTCGAAAGGACCGCTGGCCAAGCTTTTGCTGTTCATCGGCGGTGATACCGACGCCCTGATCGGACACGACGACGTGCACGCGACGGGGCTCGCAACGCACGTCCACGGTGATCGTCGAACCGGACGGCGAATATTTCGCGGCGTTCTCCAGGATCTGCCCGCAAGCCTCCTCCACCAGGCCCGAATCGACGTGGAGCAGCGGAAGATCATCTGCGAAATTTGCCTCTATCCGATGCGCCGAAAGCCGTCGCGCGCGGCGCGTGATGGCGCCGTGGACGATATCCCTCGGGTCCGCCCATTCGCGGCGCGGACTCAGTCCGCCCGCGGTGACGCGAGTCGCGCTGAGCAGGTTGCTGATATAGCCGTCGAGATGGCTCGCCTCGTCAGAGATCGCCTCGACCAGCGTTCTTATGCGCGCGTCCCCACGTATGGCCGGAATGGTCTCCAGCACGCTCGCCGAACCCTGGATCGCCGCGAGCGGCGTGCAAAGCTCGTGCGACAGTGTTCCATGGAAGGCGTCGCGTAGCATTTGCGCCTGCAGGCGTAATCGCGCGCTCTCCATCACCTTGCCGATGTCGAGGCGCTGCAGCGTCAGCGCGGTCTCGTCGAGGATTGATTGGATCCGTCGAGTCCGCCGTTCAATCGCTGGCTGGGAACCCAGACCGATATTGACCGCGATCACGCCGTGAATAGCGGAATCTGACGAGATCGCCCTGAGCAGCCAGATCTCGCCGCGCTGCTCGTCGACGATGGTCTGCAACCCTGGACCCGCTCCGGAATTCATCGCTGCCGCAGTTGCCTGCACTGAAAGTGGCGCGAAGCGGGACTCAGGCGGTTCGAAATGCCCGTCCGCAGTCGTCACGAACAAAGTTGCCGCGTGGCCGAAGGCGCCCTCGAAATGTTGACGGATGGCGGAAATCAAGTCCGCGACCGTAAAGCAGGAGGCGAGGCGACGCGAGAAGTCGTAGAGCGCATGCATCTCCTTCTCGCGCTGTCGCAACGTGTCCGTTTCCTTGCGCAGCCGCGAGGCCAGATTGCTGCTCACCAGCGCAACGATCAGGAACAGCAGGAGATCGACCGCCTCCTGCGGGTTGTCGACGCGAAAGCTGTCAAGAGGTTCGAAGAAGAAGAAATCCGCGGCTGCCGTGCCCGTGATCGATGCCGTCATTGCCGGCCAGACGCCCCATCGAGTCGCAGCATACATGACTGGAACGAGGTAGGCGATCGGAACCAGGCTTGACGCCAAGGTCGTGTTGAGTGCGAACAGCGCGGTGGTGACCAGTCCGATGCTCAGAACCGACAGCAACACCGGGATCGTGTTGCGCCACACGACGACACGCAGCGACGCGACCTCATCCAGGGCCGGTATCCCCGAGGATGGCAATTTGGAATCGGTCTGCCGCACGCTCGTCATCGAAAACATGCGGCCCAGAGGTGGATGAAGAATCAAAGTACGTACATGCCCTTGCCGACGGCGACATCGAAAGATCCGGCTCCGGCCGCGTCGGCCGCAACGGGATCAATGGTCAAACAAGACCCGATCGGACAATGTTCGGAAATTCGATTGCTATCGGCATGCGTCGACCAACGGCGCGCACCAGAACCCGTTCAATGTCGTGATGCAGACTCTTCGATGTCGTCAACTACCCGGCGAAGGAACGATGTTCCAGATCGACGTAGAAAATCTATGATGTTTGGAGTGGTCCAACATAAAAAAGAAATAGCCACAGTCTCCGTAATTCTACGGAATAAGTTCACTCCGGACTCCGCGTCAAGCGAAGTCGAGATCTGATTCCCTCAACGATTGTACCGGGCCTTAGGGCAACGCCGCGAACCGTGGCTGTGAGGCGCGTCTTATGCCTGCCGGACCAAGCTCGCATATTGCAGGGCGCGCTTCTCGCCGAGAAGCTCTGGCCTAGATGCGCGGTAGAGGCCGGCTTCGTCGGCCGAGCGAGTCTGAGGCAGCGCAAGGGCCGCGACCGCCGCGGCGCTGATCTGCTTGGGCGGATAGAGATAGAAGTCCATCAGCGGCATATGTGGCCCGTGCGCACTCTGTTTGAGGACGTCGCGCGCGGTCTCGCCGGCGACCGGATAGATCGCGTTCCATCCGGCGAAGCTGCTCGCCAGAATCTCCAGGGAGAGAATCGTGGTCGCGATCTGCACGAAGCCGTCATTGGCCTTCTTCGAGCTGCGGGTCGTCGAGGCGCGGCGCAGGATTCGGCGAAGCTCAGCGTGCCGTTCGATCAGCGGGCCCATGCGAAAGTGCCAAAGCATATTGGGCAACGAGGCGAAGCCGTGAACCTCGTGATACGATTCGATCAGGCTGCAACATTGCCGCGTCAGGTTCTTCGGCAGGAAGCCGAGGTCGAACGCGACACCGTCCGCTGTTGTGTTGTCGCTGGCGCGCGCTGCACAAGTCACGGCTTCCATGATCAAACCTCGCGAAGCAAATTTGCCTACGTGGCGAGCTTAGCGAGTCCAGGCATATATCTTCGATCGACAATCTGGCGCAGATACGTAGCAAAATAATAGCTGTGGTAAGCAAACGGCGCTTGGTTGCGAGTAAGTCGAGCACAGCGCGTCGCGCACTATGACGAAAATGACACAGCTCGAAGTGAACGTTTGCGCTGCATCATCGTTCTAACGGCAAAAGACCACTTTTTCGCTGACGAATTGAGCAAACGCGGTGAGCATCTGATGCTTACGAATGCAAATGATGCCCGCGAGACGCCTCGCGCTATTTTATTTTAACGAACGCGCGCTGGAAACCGCATCGCTTTTTTTTGCCTGCCTCACGAAAGATTGCACCTGAAGCTTAACCAAACCGAAAGAGCGCCTGGAAGGCGTCGGTCCAACAGCTTGGGGCAATATGATGAGAAACTATCTTTTGGCGGGCGTATCGCTGGTCGCGATGGGGATTGGTGGCGCTGCCAATGCAGCGGACACGCTTCCGCCCGTGGGGAAGACGTTCTGCGATCCCTACAAGAACTATGCGTGCATGGACTCCTATCTGGGGCAGGACTTCATGACCCGCTTCATCAACTACTATCGGCTCGAATGGGGTCATGAGGCCGCGCCGTCCGATCCGAAGGCGGCGGCGTCGCGCCGCGACGGATGGCCCGCGACACCGCAGAGCATTCCGCCGATGCCGTTCACCGAATGGCCCTATGGCGGTGCGACCGCAATCGGCGTCACGCGTCCGAACTCGGTCGACAGCCCGCTGATGAACGCGATGAGCAACACGGCCATCGGGCAGTGGATGAACGACGCGCACATCCAAGTCTATGGCTGGGTCAGCGCCGGCGGTAACCTCAGCAACAATACCGTCCGCGGCGGCAATTCGCCGGCAGCATACGACTACAATCCGAACACGGTTCAGCTCGATCAGGCCGTGGTCTATATCGAGCGACTGCCCGACACAGTCCAGAAGGACCACATCGACTGGGGCTTCCGGATCGCGCCGATCTATGGCGAGAACTATCGCTACACCACGGCTTACGGCTTGTGGAGCAATCAGCTCCTCCAGCAGAACAGGAACTACGGCTATGACATGCCGATGGCCTATGGCGAGGTCTTCATTCCCTATCTGGCCGACGGCCTTCTGCTGAGGTTCGGCCGCTACATCTCGATCCCGGACATCGAGGCGCAGCTCGCGCCGAACAACTACATGTATACGCATTCGATGACGTATACGTTCGACAACTATACGAACACCGGCATCAACGCCTCGCTCGCGCTGAACAAGAACTGGATGATCCAGGGAGGCTTCTCGGTCGGCACCGAAGCGATGCCCTGGCATGTCGGCGCCAAGATCGCCAATGCGAATCCAAATCCGCTGTTTCCGGACAGCACCATGCTGAAAGATCCCGGCGCGCAGCCGACCTTCAGTGCGGCCGTTCGCTATGTGACCGACAGCGGCAATGACGGCGTCTACGTGATCGCCAACGGCATCAACAACGGCACCTGGGGCTACAACAATCTCCAGTGGTACGGGCTGACCTATTATCACAAGTTCAACGATCAGTGGCACATCTCGTTCGAGACCTACAACGAGCACCAGAACAACGTGCTCAACCTCGACAATCCGGCCTCGGTCGCGCTCGTGGCCAGCGGTACACCGTTCTCGCTCGACGTCATGCCCTGGAACGCACCGTTCGGCGCGCATTGCGGCAACGCAACCCAGCTCTCGTGCACGGCGTCGGTCCAGACCTTCCTGACCTACGTGAACTACAGCCCGACGAAGATGGACAATATCTCCTATCGTCTCGAGTGGTTCGACGACAAGCAGGGACAGCGTACCGGCGTGAAGACGCGCTACGTCGAAACGGGGATCGGCTGGCAGCACTGGTTCTCGCCGCAGATCGAGATCCGGCCCGAAGTGTCGGTGTATCACGCGCTGGACGCGCCGGCGTTCAACGGTAACGCCAACTTCGGCATTCCCCCGAACAAGAAGACGGCCGTCATCGGTTCGGCGGACATCATCATCCACTTCTGATTCTGCGGACGGGTGGCGCCGCTAGCGCCACCCGCTTCGGAAGAGACATTCGACAGGGGCTAACAATGAAAACGATTCTTCTCACAACGGTTGCATTGGGCGCATTGACGGCGATGTCGCCGGCGTTTGGCGCCGATCTCCCGATCTACGGCAAGGCTCCGCCATTCGCGGCGCCGGCCTATGACTGGTCCGGCTTCTATGTCGGCGTCTTCGGCGGCTGGGGGCTCGGCAATCACAACGTGAACAACGCCACCGGCCCGGTTGGCTTCGCCAACTTCACGGCGAACTACGAATCGACGGGCGGCTTCGGCGGCGGCGAGATCGGCGCCAACTGGCAGAGCGGCAACATCGTCGTCGGCATCGAAGCAGACGGCTTTGGCGCTGACATCAAGGGCAACGACAATTTCGCGCTCGGCTGGAACGACGCGACAAAGCTGGGCTGGGGTGCCACGCTGCGGGGACGCGGCGGCATCGCGGTCGACCGCTTGTTGCTGTTCTTCACGGGCGGTTGGGCTTATGGCGAGCTGACGCACACCAACACCAATCCCGGCGTCGGGGTGGACACGTTCAAGGCCACACGGAGCGGCCTGACCGCCGGCGGTGGCATCGCCTATGCGTTCACCAACAATCTGATCGGAAAGTTCGAGTATCGCTATTTCGACTACGGCACGTTCCATCGCGATGCGCCGACCAACGGTGTGCTGCCGTACACGGTGGCGAACACCTATTCGACCGTGATGGTCGGGCTCGACTTCAAGTTCGGCGGCAACGCGGTGGTCGCGAAGTATTGACGCCAGGAGGCAGGGGGACTGCATGATCGGCTCGAGACGAAGACTGAAAGTTGCGGCGATGATCGCTCTCGTTGGGCTTGGCGCTTGCCTTGCCGGATGCGTGAGCGATCTCGGTGCCACTGCGACAGATGCGCCGGGTACTCACCAGATGCGCTACTACGGCGGGCCCAAATATCCGATGTGGCCGAGCCAATGAGATCGATCGGCACGGCGTGCCCTGTGAGCGGACAGGCCGTGCGGATCGTGATCTCCGTTGCCGCGAGTGTGATGTTGACGGGATGTGCTGTCAGTTCTGTGCAAGCGAACCATGCTACGCGCTGCCGACGCCATGACAGCCTGGGAGCATCACGGCGGATCGCCGACGGCATGTCCGGCAATCACGGTCCGATGCGGTACGACCGCGGGTCGAGATCGCCGATGTGGCGCGGCCGCGTTCAGAATTGAGCCCCGTTTGGGCGAGTAAGCCAAGGCCTCGCAGGAGGCACGGGAGTGCATGAGTCAATGCGCACGTTTGCATCATGAACGCCGGTTCGAGCCTTAGCCGGAAAAGAGTCGTTACGCTTGCGGCTGCGGCGATCGCGCTTGCCATTGCGACCGTTGGCGCGACGCAGATGCTCGCGTCACATGGCAAATCCATGGAGATGTCGAGCCAGGCCAAGGTAAGGCCGCCGCGCTATGTTCCGACCGCATCCGAGCTGGCCACGCTCTCGATCGCGCCGGTGACGGAGCGGGTGTTTCGTGCGGAGCACGTCACCGAGGGCAAGATCGCCGTCAACGAAGACAGCTCCACGCCGATTTTCTCGCCCTATGCGGGCCGTGTCGTGAAACTTCTGGTGAAGCCCAGCGATGTCGTCGAACGCGGGCAGCCGCTGTTCGTGGTCGAAGCCACCGACACCGTGCAGGGCCTGAACGATTTCGTGACGGCGCTCGGCAGCCTCAATACTGTGCGCTCCAAGCTCAACCTCGCGCAAATCGTCGAGAAGCGCGCCAACGACCTCTATGCCGGCAAAGCGGTACCTCTGAAGGACTGGCAGCAGGCGCAGGCCGATCTCATCACAGCGCAGAATGACATGCGCTCGGCGGAGACCGCGCTCGAGGCGGCGCATAATCGGCTGCGTATCCTGGGGCGGTCCGAGGAGCAGATCACCAAATTCCAGGAGACGCGTCAGATCAGCGCCGAGACGCCAATCACTTCGCCAATCGGCGGCACGGTCGTGCAGCGCAAGATCGGTCCCGGCCAGTTCATCAGCAGCAGCGCCAGCGATCCGGTGTTCGTGATCGGGGACCTCTCGACGGTCTGGCTCACGGCCTTCGTGCGCGAGAGCGAGGCTGCGGACATCGCCATCGGACAGGATATCGCCTTTACGGTGCTGGCGCTTCCCGGTCGCGAGTTCAAGGCGCGTGTCGATTACGTCGCCGCCGCGATCGATCCGTCGACGCGGCGTCTCATGGTCCGCGCCACCATCGACAACAGGGACGGATCGCTCAAACCGGAAATGTTCGCCAACGTTACCGTCTATGCCGGCGAAAACCGACCCTCGGTCGGCGTGCCGAAGCAGGCTCTAATCTTCGAGGGCGATCGTGTCCGGGTCTGGGTTTCGCGCGACGACGGTTCCGTCGAGCTGCGCGAAATCCAGATCGGGTTGACCAATGGCGACCTCGTTGAGGCGCGCGGCAACCTGAAGGCCGGCGAAAAGATCGTCACACGCGGAAGCCTGTTCATCGACCGTGCCGCTTCCGGCAGCTAACTTAAGGCAAGCCGGTTCACATGGAACGTCTCGTCGCCTTCGCAGTCAGTCGCCGCTTCCTCATGGTCGGCCTGTTCGCCGCCATGCTGGTCGGCGGCCTGATCGCGTTTCAGCAGCTCAACATCGAAGCGTATCCCGATCCGACGCCGCCGATGGTCGACATCGTGACGCAAAGTCCGGGGCTGTCGGCCGAGGAGATCGAGCGCTATATCACGATACCGCTGGAGACTCAGGTCGCCGGCATCAAGAACATGAAGGTGATCCGGACCATCTCGTTGTACGGCTTGTCCGACGTCAAGCTGCAGTTCTCCTTCGACTACACCTACGAGCAGGCCCTCCAGCAGGTCCTGAATCGCCTCTCGCAATTGCCGCCGCTGCCGAACAATGCGCAGCCGCAGATTTCGCCGCTGAGCCCGATCGGCGAGATCTATCGTTACCGGCTGGTGGGGCCGCCCAACTACTCCGTGCTCGATCTGAAGACGTTGCAGGATTGGGTCCTGCAACGGCGCTTCCGCACTGTCCCGGGCGTAATCGATGTAACTGGCTGGGGCGGCAAGACCAAAACCTACGAGGTTGAGGCTGATTTCAACAAGCTCGTGGCGAGCGGCTTGACGCTCCCGCAACTTCAACAGGCCATCAACAACGCCAACGTCAACGTTGGCGGCAACACCGTCAATATCGGCCCGCAATCAGCCGTTGTTCGCGGCGTCGGCCTGATCCGTTCGATCCACGCGCTCGAAAATACGATGGTGGCCTCCAACGGCGGCACGCCGGTGCTGGTCCGCGACGTCGCGACCGTCACCGTCGGCGAGCAACCGCGGCTCGGCATCGCCGGCCAGGATCAGGACGACGACATCGTTCAAGGCATTGTCCTGATGCGCCGCGGAGAGCAGAGCTCGCCGACCATTTCGCGCGTCGAAGAGCTCGTCGCCAGCATCAACAATTCGTCGATCCTGCCCCCTGGCGTGCGCATTGAGCGCATCTATGACCGCAAGGACCTGATCCAGACCACGACCCACACCGTGCTGGAGAACATGGTGGTCGGAATCGGCTTGATCGTGCTGTTGCAGTGGATCTTCCTCGGGGACCTGCGCAGCGCGATGATCGTCGGCGCAACGATTCCGTTTGCATTGTTTTTCGCAGTCACCATCCTCGTGCTGCGAGGCGAATCCGCCAATTTGCTGTCGGTGGGCGCTATCGATTTCGGGCTGATCGTGGATGCGACCGTGATCATGGTGGAGGCGATCTTCCGGCGCCTGTCGCATACCGAGCGGCTGACGCCAGGCGAGCGGGCGACGATTTCGTCACGCACTGTCATGGATATGAAGCATCATGCCATCCTGACGGCTGGCTCCGACGTGTCGCGCTCGATCTTCTTTGCCGCAGCCATCATCATCGCGGCCTTTTTGCCGCTGTTCACCTTGAGCGGCGTCGAAGGCAATATTTTTGGTCCGATGGCGCGGACTTATGCCTATGCCCTTGCAGGCGGCCTGCTTGCGACCTTCACGGTCACGCCGGCGCTGAGCGCCATCATCCTTCCGGCCCATGTCGAGGAGACCGAGACGTTTCTGATGCGCTGGGTGCATCGGCTCTATATGCCGGTGCTGGCGCGATCGCTCGCGCATCGCCGCGTCGTGCTGGCGGGCGGCGCCGTCCTGGTCCTGATCACGGTCGTCGCCGTACGATTGCTCGGGCTCGAGTTTCTGCCCAAGCTGGAGGAGGGCAATCTCTGGATCCGCGCAACCTTGCCGCCGACCATCTCGCTCCAGGAGGGTAACTCCTACGTCAACCAGATGCGCAAGGTGATCGCTGCCCGGCCAGAGGTCGAGTCGGTGGTATCGCAACATGGCCGGCCGGACGACGGTACCGACGCCGCCGGCTTCTTCAACGCAGAATTCTTTGCGCCGCTCAAGCCCGCCAAGGAATGGCCTGAGGGCGAGGACAAGGACGGGCTGACTGCCACGCTGCTGGGGCAGCTTCAGGAAAAGTTTCCGGGCGTCGAGTTCAACTTCTCGCAATATCTCCAGGACAACGTCTCGGAGGCCGTGTCGGGCGTGAAGGGCGAAAACTCGATCAAGCTTTATGGCAGTGACCTCCAGGCGTTGACGGACACCGCAAACAAGATCAAGGCGCAGCTCGCGACCGTTCAGGGGATCACCGACCTTGCGGTCTTCACCTCGCTCGGCCAACCGACCATCCAGATCGATGTCGACCGTGCCC
Organism: Bradyrhizobium sp. P3_C3; assembly: GCF_056402655.1. Lineage (NCBI taxonomy): Bacteria > Pseudomonadati > Pseudomonadota > Alphaproteobacteria > Hyphomicrobiales > Nitrobacteraceae > Bradyrhizobium > Bradyrhizobium sp. P3_C3. The sequence goes on from NZ_JBFUGY010000024.1 coordinate 79,003, forward strand.
GCGCCGCGCGGTACGGGCTGTCGCCGGGCGATATCAATGCGACGATCAAGACCGCGATCGGTGGCGACAGCGCCGGGGACCTCTACGAGCCGGGCTCCGACCGGCATTTCCCGATCATCGTCCGCCTTGCACCACAGTTCCGGAAGAGCGCCGAGGCAATCCAGAATTTGCGAATTGGGGCGCAGGGGCCGAACGGCGTCACGCAGGTGCCGCTGAGCGAAGTCGCGACAGTCAAGGTCCTTTCCGGCGCCGCCTATATCTATCGTGAGCAGCAGGAACGCTATCTGCCGATCAAATTCTCGGTGCGCGAGCGCGATCTCGGCAGCGCCATCCAGGAGGCGCAGGAGAAGGTCGCGGCCAACGTGCAATTGCCGGCGGGCTCGCATCTCGAATGGGTCGGCGAATTCGGCAATCTACAGGATGCGATCCGGYGGCTGTCGATCGTGGTGCCGATCAGCCTCGCGCTGATCGCCATGCTGATCTGGTTCAATTTCGGCTCGATCATCGACACCGTCCTGACCATGAGCGTGATCCCGATGGCTGTGCTCGGCGGCATCCTGGGCCTGCTCGTGACCGGCATTCCCTTCAGCGTCTCGGCGGCAATCGGCTTCATCGCACTGTTCGGCATCTCGGTGATGGACGGAATCATCATCCTGTCCCAGTACAACGCGCTGATCGACGAGGGTATGGAGCGCGGTGCCGCCATCCTGCGCACTGGCGAGCTTCAGCTTCGTCCGGTGTTGATGACCTGCGTGGTCGCAGGCATTGGGCTCTTGCCCGCGGCGCTCTCCAGCGGCATCGGCTCGCAGGTGCAGAAGCCGCTTGCGGTCGTGGTCGTCGCCGGAATGATGCTGGCGCCGATCGTCATTCTGGTCACGCTGCCAGCGCTGATCTCGATGTTCTCGCGGCGGACCCGGCCGGGCCTGGCGGCGCAGCCTCAGTTGGCGCCGGCAGAATGAGGTGGGCTGTGCGTAACAAGAGCGTCAGGGGGGCTGTGCGAGCGTCCGGCCGGACAATGGTACGTTTCCTTGCCGGGGCGGCGATGATGGTTTGCGAGCCATCGCGCGCGGAAACGCTGTCCGAGGCGTTGGTCCGGGCCTATCAGTCGAGCCCGCAGCTCAACGCCGATCGTGCCCGGCAGCGCGGCACGGACGAGAACGTGCCGCAGGCGCTCGCCGGCTACCGGCCGCAGGTGGTCGCGAGCCTCAGCGCGGGTTTGCAGGCGGTCAGGAATACGCTGCCCGACAACACGATCCAGGGCGCGACGCTGCGTCCGTGGACGATTGGCGTGACCGTCAGCCAGGTTCTGTTCAACGGCTTCAAGACCGCCAACAGCGTGCGCGTCGCCGAGTATCAGGTTCTGTCGGGGCGCGAAGCGTTGCGCAACACCGGGCAGGGCGTGCTGCTCGACGCCGTCACGGCCTATATGAACGTATTGGCCAATCAGGCGCTGGTCGAGGCGCAGCGCACCAACGTCGCTGTGCTGCGCGAGATCCAGGCGACGACGAAGAAGCGTCTCGATGCGGGCGATGTGACGCCGACCGATACGGCCCAGGCCGAGGCGCGCCTCAGTCGGGGCCTTGCCGATCTCAATGCCGCTGAGGTGACGCTTGCTATCAGCAAGGCGACCTACGTCCAGGTGATCGGCGGGCCGCCCGGTCAGTTGACGCCGGCCACGCCAGTCGATCGGTTATCGCCGGTGACGATGCCGGCATCGATCGAGACCGCCAATCACGAGCATCCTGCGGTGCTCGGTGCGGGATACGATGTGGATGTCGCGCAGACCACGATCAAGGTCGCAGAAGGCAGTCTGCTCCCGACGGTTGCCGTACAGGCGAACGCCAGCCGCTCCAAGGATTCGGATTCGACGCTGAGCACGTTTGCGACCAATCAGGCCTCGATCCTCGGCCAGATCAACGTGCCGATCTATGACGGCGGCACCGCCGCCTCGCAGACGCGCCAGGCCAAGGAACTCGCCTCGCAAAGCCGTCTGGTGCTTGAGCAGGTCAGGAGCCAGTCCCGGACGGCGGTTGTCGGCGCGTGGGTGTCCAATGAGGGCACCAAGGTCGCACTGACAGCGGCCGAGTCGGAGGCGAAGGCGGCAGACGTCGCATTGCAGGGGGTGCGCCGCGAGGCAGCCGGTGGCCAGCGCACCACGATAGACGTGCTCAACGCTCAGCAGGATCTCACCGCGGCCCGTTCGCGTCAGATCCAGGCGCAGCGCGACCGGGTGATCGCATCCTACACGCTGCTCAGCGCCGTCGGCCGGCTGGATGTCCGCACGCTCAATCTCGATACGCCGGATTATCTGCCGGAGGCCCACTATCACCAGGTGCGCGACGCTTGGCACGGCGTCCGCACACCATCCGGACAATAGGCGTTGGCGCCGCAGGAGGAATGAGCATGGTCGGCGGAAGGCGCGCACTCCCGGCTCTCGTTGTTGCCGTCGCGGCCGTGTTGGCCTCCACTTTCATGGCCAACGCACAGGGTTTTGGCCGAGGCCGCGGCAACTCAGGTCCGCCCGTCGAAAGCCGGCCAAAGGTCGACGAGAAGGCTTACAAGGCCGCGCTGGACAGGATTCCGGTCCCTGACGAGAAGTACGATCCCTGGGGTGGCGCTCGCGCCACGGATACAAAGGCGTCCAAGAAGAACTAGCGCACCGCCGGCCGACGACCGTTCGCCAGCATTGCGACGACCGTCATGGCCGCTAAACGTCTGCCGTTGCTCGCGACGGCAACTGATGAACTCCGGCTCTCGGGCAGTCGTGCCCACTATGCGGCGCCTATATGAGCGGACGCCGGGCTATCTCGATTTCCTATCCGATCACCCACATCATGCTTCCATGCGATATCCGTTCGTGGAGGCCAGGATGGCTAGGTGGCGATCACCATCGCAGCCGGTCTGCCTTCGAGGATCGAACCGATTCATTCCGGATTGACCGCGATCTCACTCCCAAGAGTGCGAACCAAGAGTGCGAACGCGGGTATCGGCGGTGTCTCGCTTCGGGGGCAATATGGCAAGGGAATCGTTCGCTAGGCTGATGCTCCTCACTTATCGCGCCCTTGAGGTGCTGATGACGTTCCTGTTTCCGGCCTGGTACGGACCGTCCGCCAGATACCGGCCGGAAAATCATTACATGCGCGGCCCAGGGCCGAAATGGCGTGCGAAATATCTGGCCGAGCCTGTCTCTCCCCCCACGCGGTCGATCACCTCTTCGCGTCCTCGACAGGAATGATCGCGCGCTCATGGCTGACCCGCGGCGCTGCCTCAGCCAATCGGAAAATCAAATACCTGAAACTCCGGGCGGCGGGCGCGCTTCGCGCGACGTTGAATATGCCTTTGATGCGGCTCACATGTGGATGGAGTTGTTGTATGCTCAGTTAGCTGTCAGCGCCGCAAGCGCACGCTGACGGGCTTTCTTTTCGGCCGACGTGTGTCGCCTGCCAGGCGGGAGTTCAAGTGGTGACGGATGTTGAATCGAAGCTGCCGCAGGACATCGCGCCGGCGCCTGATGCCGAGCCCCTTCTGGGTCCGGTAGCATCGGAAGTGGCGCGCTACCTTGTTTCGATCGCCATGACCGCCGCCGCAACGGTCATCGCTGTCGGTATTGACAGCAGCGTCACGATCCCCAACCTGTCGCTTATCTTCGTACTTCCAGTGATCATCGCAGGTGTGAGTCTCGGCCTCGGTCCGTCACTCTGTTCGGCGATATCAGGTGCTCTGGCATTCAATTTCTTCCTGACCGAGCCACGCTACTCATTAGCGGTCGATGACCCCGCGAACATCTGGGCGATTGGGCTGCTGTTCGTGGTCGGGGTGATCGTGAGTGCAGTTGCCTTCACCTCCCGGCAGAGGGCGACCGAAGCGAAGCTGTCGAGAAGGCGCGCGACCTTGCTGCAAGGCTATTGCCGTGATGTCGTCGCGGCCGACAATACGAAGACGATCGTCTCGGTTACGGCCCGGGCACTGGCAACGCTTTTCCAGGTTCCCGTCATCGTGATGCTCGTTAGGGAGGGCAGGGTGGTTTCCCTCGAGCAAGTCGGAGACGTGGAGCCGCAGGAGGCCGAGTTGGAGGCGGCACGATCGTCCCTGGCGACTGGAACTGTCATACGCAGTGGCATCTACCCCAATCTGGCCTCCCGCTTTGATTTCTGGCCCGTGGAAACGGACGAAGGCCGGAATGCCGTGGTTGGAATCGCATTCGACCCTGATGAACGCCCTTCGTCACCGGATGCGCAGATCGACGTCGTCGTGCGCATCTTAGCCTTGGTGCTTGACCGTCAACATGCGCGGGTCAAACGCGATGCCCGACCGTCAGATTGAATCCGAACCATCCCGCGCTCCAAGCCTGCAACAAAATGAAGGCAGGCGATTTAAGGTGACGGGGTGGTGCACACCGCTCGACAGGTTTGGAGGAAGCTCGTTGTGAGCGTCGTAGCAGCCCATTTGTATCGTCATGGCAAGAAGGCAAAAGCCGTCTCATTGGACGAGCCTATCGATTGCAAGGGAAAATCCGAGTTTGTCTGGATCGGGTTATTCGAGCCTCCGGAACGAGAGCTTGAACAGCTCGAGAAGAACTATGGGCTTCATCCTCTTGCGATTGAAGATGCGCTGAAAGCGAACCAATTGCCGAAGGTCGACGTTTATGGCGACCAGCTGTTCGTGATGACGCGCACAGCCCATCTCGAGCACGACCGCATCGCCTATGGTGAAACCGCAATTTTCGTCGGGAAGAATTTCATCATCACGGTTCGGCATGGCTCGGCGCGCGCGCATAGCAATCTCCGCGCCCAGCTCGAAGCAGCCCCCAGCCTGCTGGGCTATGGCCCCGACTACGTTCTCCATGCCATCCTCGACTTTATCGTCGACGGCTATCTTCCGGTGGTCGAGACGATCGAGGAACGCGTTCTCACCATGGAGCAAAGCGCGCTCGACAGCTTTCTTAGCCGCGCGGACGTCAAGCGGCTCTTCGGGCTTCGCCAAGAACTGATCCGCTTCCAGCGAATTATCGGCCCGATGACGGAGGTCTGTGGCCGGCTCGTGCACCTCGAGACGCCGTGTCTTGACGCCAACGCTCGTCCTTATTTCCAGGACGTCCTGGACCATGTGCGGCGCGTCGAAGCGATGGTGAACTCCCTGCGAGACGTTCTGACTTCGGTTTTCGAGGTGAGCAATCTGTTGGAGCAGCAGCGTCAGGGCGTGATCACGCGGCAGTTGGCTGCCTGGGCCGCCATACTGGCCGTACCGACCGCGATTGCCGGAATTTACGGCATGAACTTTGAAAACGTGCCCGAGCTGAAGACGCAATACGGCTACTTTGTCGTCGTTGGCATTATCGTCGTATTGTGCGGTGTGCTTTACCTGCGTTTCAAGCGCGCTCGATGGCTCTGACGCTAGTGGCCCGTCGCATTTGCCGAGTTGGGCCATTTCATAGATCGCACCGCGGCAAAGCTCAGTTGTGGAAATTCGGAGAGCTCGCGACTCGTAGACATCTGCCACCAACACAAGATCGCCGTGAGTGCTGCGTACCACCTCTTCCCACTTGTGATCTCCCGCAAAACGTGCCGGCCAAATGTCGACCCGGTTTGCGCGAATTCGCCTTCAATGTGACCCGCGTAAAGGGCGAGCGTTGCGCGAGTGACGTGTACATGGGGTTTTCGTGTGCGTGGTGAGAATCCGAAGGCCAGATTTTCGCTTCCAATTCGGACATAGATGAGCCTAGAAGGAGCGATCTGCGAAAGCCTCGTCGTACCAAATTTCTCAGTCGATCCAGTCACATACGGGGTCGATCCTAGATAAAATAGTTCAATAAAATGAATGACTTGCGTTGGAAATTTTCTACGGCACCCATGATGGATTGGAGCGGCCGCTCGAAAAGCTACTGCTTCGTCAGATAGTTGGTTCACCGCGAAGAAGTCGCGGCACACTTTTGGCACACCGTTTCGCGCGATTGGCGCATAGTGGACTGATTAAGACGGACCAGCCGGGATTGCCTCGTATTTCTCATGGTTTTTCCTGTGAAATACGCCCCGTAGCACGACAGAGGCTGGTCCCTGCGGTTTCAACGTTACGATCATCGGCATTTGAGGAGTGATCGCTCCGCCGAGAGGCGCAATTGCGTAGGCGTTAGTAACCGTTCCGTTGTCGAGCGTGAGATTGGCATTGAAGCCCCCTCGATGAGGTTGGCCGCCGTTAAGTTCAATCGTCACTTCGTTCTGGGGGTTTTGAACGAGTACAAGAAAGTCGGGATTTGGCTCCATCAGATGCGATGCGCTGATGCGGATGGTTAGCTCCTTGGCCGGGTCACCTGTGACGTGAAAGGTGAGGTTTGAAAACCCGAGGTGCTGGGGCGTGAACGTGTTGTTGCCCTGTATAACGTTCACGATCTGAACAATCGCGGCCTCGATGCCATGTGAGTACATGTCGATATAAAGGTTCTGCAGCAGGATCGGTGGCATAGGGCTGCCGTCAACTCGAACAGGTATGATCTTGCATTCACCTTTGGTGGATTTGTAGAGAGCGTTCTGCCACTCTAGCTCAACCATCTTGCTGGCTAGGCTGTTGGCTGAAACGAAGAAGAAAACGAACCGAGGGGATTTCATCCCCTCATTCATCTTCTGGATGATTCCGTCCCCGGGCTGCATCGACCACGAGTCATAAAAGACTTTGTCTTGACCGAAAATCTGGCCAAGCCGGATCGCAACGGGCTCAACTACTGGCTTGTCGTTATGGTTATGGCTCAGAAAAATCATCGACACCTCGGGCTGGTTCGACAGGAATCACAGAGCCAAGATACTAGAGATACCCTTTCGTGTTGCGAAGTTGGTTGTGAATACCTCACCAAACAATCAACGGTGCAACGAGCCTTCATCTCATTGTGTATAGCGACGCGATGCCCGCCTCGTGAGCTCAAGATCGCAGGATTGAAGTTGGCTCGGACTCGCGGCACACCAAAAAGAGCGTTTTGATTAGGAGTGGTAAGACCCGTGGCACACTTTTGGCACACCGAGATGGTCTGGAAATCAAACCAGCAAAATATGCCTTTGAATTTGCTGGTGAAAAATCTAGTTAGTTTTCATTGCGTTGGACCGAAAAAACGTCTAAGCCATTGATATGAAATGGAAATTTAGTATTGCCCCCAYGATGGACTGGACCGATAGCCGCTGTCGGGTGTTCCATCGCCATCTGACGCGGCGGGCGCTGCTCTATACGGAGATGTTGACGACCGGCGCCATCATTCATGGCGACCGGGAGCGGCTGCTCGGGTTCGACGCGGTCGAGCATCCGGTGGCGCTTCAGCTTGGCGGGTCGGACCCGCGCGAGCTCGCACAGGCCGCGCGGATCGGCGAAGAGTTCGGCTATGACGAGATCAACCTCAATGTCGGCTGCCCGTCGGATCGTGTGAAGGATGGCCGCTTTGGAGCCTGCCTCATGGCGGAGCCGGAGCTTGTGGCGCGATGTGTCGACGCGATGAAGGGCGCGGTTTCCATTCCCGTCACCGTCAAATGCCGCATCGGCATCGACGATCAGGATCCGGAGGTCGCGCTCGATACGCTTGCGCGCGGAGTGGTCGCCTCAGGCTGCGATGCGCTGATCGTGCATGCCCGCAAGGCCTGGCTCAACGGTCTGTCGCCGAAGGAGAACCGCGACATCCCGCCGCTCGACTACGACCGCGTCTATCGCCTCAAGCGCGCGATGCCTGATGTGCCCATCATCATCAACGGCGGCATCCCCGGTATCGACGAGGCGAAAGCGCATCTCGAGCACGTCGACGGCGTGATGCTCGGCCGCGCCGCCTATCAGGAGCCATGGCGGCTGCTCTCCGTCGATCAAGACATCTTCGGCGAAGCGGCGCCGCATGCGACGATGCAGGACGCGCTCGAAGCGATGATGCCCTATATCGAGCAGCAGCTCGCGCGGGGCACGCGGCTGCATGCGATCACGCGGCATTTCGTCGGGGCGTTCCACGCCGTGCCCGGCGCGCGCGCCTTCCGCCGCCATCTTGCCGAGCAGGGGGTGAAGCCGGGCGCCGGTGTGGACGTGCTGCGCGATGCGATCGCGCGTGTCGGTGCGCGCGCTCCGGCGGAGGCCGCGGCCTAGCCCAAACGGGTGAAGAGCCGGATCGCAAAATCCGGCTCCTCGTCGATCCGCCTCAGCGGAGCAGATCGAAATGATAGTTCACGCCGACTCGGAAGGTGTGGAATTTGGCGGCGTTCCAGTCCGGCAGATCGTCGTGCTTGAACTCGGTGTAGAGATACTCGGCCTTGGCCGACCATTTCGGCAGGAACGCCCATTCGACGCCGCCGCCCGCGGTCCAGCCCATCTTCATCTTGTTGATCGGCCCGTCCTTCAACTCGCCGGTGGCAAAACCCGCGGTCCCGAAGAACAGCAGCCGTGAATCCATCGTCGCGATGCCGGCGCGGGCGCGGCCGGTCATGTACCAGGGGATGCTCACCGCGGCGCTGTTGAGCGCGTCGCGGTTCTTGATGTCGCCGCCCTGGAAGTCATTCTCGATGCCGACCACGAACATCGGCGAGAGCTGGTAGTTGTAGCCAATCTGCACGCCGCCGACGGCGCCCTTGACCTTGCCGCCGCTGATGCCGACGAGATTATTGAACGCGTCGTCGCCGCTCTCTGCGTAGCCGGCGTTGAAGCCCGCATAGAGACCTGTCCACGAATACACCGGCTGCGGCGCCGTGTAGGCGGAGGAGGGCGCGGCGTAGCGCGGCGCCAGGTCGGCAGCGCAGGCGCTGCTCGCGGCGAACACCGCGGCAAAGGGCAGGGCGCGCATCGTGCGGCGTAAGGCGGCTCTGGCAGTCATGACTCTCAATCTCCCACTTGGCCGCACCTCACGGAGCAGCCTTGTCCAACCCCGATCCGGGAATGGGCTTGTTATAAACCGACTAGGCGGTTTGTAAATAGAGGAAATGCCACATCAACGGATTGTTCGCGGGGCTCGGGGTTAGGCGGTTGGCTGGCAGCCGCGCCGATGTTGCGCAGCGCGCGCGGACTGGATCAAGCGGGGCTGCCTGAATGGAGCGGCTCCGTCAGTTTGACTGGCGCCAGAGCGGCCAAGGAGCGATTTGACAAACGCCGATAGCGTTGTGCGTCTCAGGCAGTCCCGGCTGATTGGGCCCTGATCGTGCGCATGGGGCGCGCAGCGAAGCGGATTATCGGAGCGCGCGGCGATCCGGCAATTCCGGGTAGCCGGTGAGCATCAGCTTGTCGGCGCGCACACCCCAGCTCTCTAGGCGGTCGAGGAAGCTCATGCCAAGCAGATTGGTCTTCATCTGCCCGCGCGGCACGACGAGGGCCGGCACCGACTTTTCGACGAGGTGGCCGACGGAGAGACGGTCGAGCGTAAGGCGGGCAGCCTTGGTGTGGCCACCCGCGGTTTCGAGATCGACGTCGTATTCGAGCATCTCGAGCGGCAGTCCGATCGCTTTCGCGGTTTCCCAGGTCAGCACCACCGAGGTCGCGCCGGTATCGATCACCATCGGCGCGGCGACGCCGTTGATCTTCGCGCGCAGCGCGAATTCGCCGCCCTGGCCGCGCTGGATCTGCACGGCCGGGGCCGGGGAGGCGATCTGCGCGCGAAACATGTGCGAGACCTTGTTGCTTGCGCGCGCGATCCGGTCGGGATCGCCATAGGCGACAACGGCACCGGCCGTGCCGGCGAGCATGACGAGAACGAGCAGGAAGCGGATCATTGCGCGCCTCCGAGGCGACGCAGGGCGGTCAGGCGCGTTTCGGCGATCCCGCGATCGGCTGCAAACCCGCGTCCGCCATGCGTGCCGGCAACAGCGCCATCACCGCGAGCCGTTCCGTGCTCTCCATGGCGTGCCAGCGCGCGATCTCCGGCAAGGTCCGGCCGCAGCCGAAGCACAGCCTCGTCTTGGGATCGATCATGCAGACGGCGACGCACGGCGTTTCTTTGCTCATGTGGCCATAGTGGGGGATCGTCGGGCATGTCTGCAAGCATCTCGTTAAGAGCCCGTACCTGCGCTCATGATCGGCTTGTGGCGCGGCCGTCGCTTCTCGTCGGGCACCGCGGAACTGTCCGGCTGGAGCGGCGGAGAATCGTCCGACATCGGCGCCAGCGCACTCATCACGCGCTCCGGCGGGAAGGTGACGATCACTTCTGTGCCGATGCGTAGCTTCGATTTCAGCGTGAATGTGCCGCCATGCAGGTCGATCAGGTTCTTGGCGATGGGCAGGCCGAGCCCTGCACCCTGTTCGGCCGACTTGATCGAGTTGGAGCCCTGGCCGAACGAGGCGAGCACGATCGGGATCTCGTCCTCGGGGATGCCGGAGCCGGAATCCCTCACCGAGAGATATTGCCCGCCCGAAGCGGTCCAGCCGGCCTTGAGCCAGATCTCGCCGCCTTGCGGGGTGAACTTGATCGAGTTGGAGAGCAGGTTGAGCACGACCTGGCGGATCGCCCGCTCGTCGGCCCAGAGCCGCGGCATGGCCTGCTCGAACACCTCGTGGATGGTGATGCCGCGGCTCGAGGCGCGCAGCTTCATCAAATGGTGGCAGTCGGCGACGATGCCGACCAGCGACACCGCTTCCTCGTTGAGCTCGTAGCGGCCAGCCTCGATCCGCGACAGATCGAGGATCTCGTTGATGAGGTTGAGCAGGTGCACGCCGGAATTATGGATGTCCGCCGAGTATTCCTTGTAGACCGGCACCGCGTGTGCGCCAAATATTTCGCTCTTCATCACCTCGGAGAAGCCGAGGATCGCGTTCAGCGGCGTGCGCAGCTCGTGGCTCATCTGCGCGAGGAAGCGCGATTTTGCGACGTTGGCGGATTCGGCGCGGTGGCGCGCTTCGTCCGAGATCGCCTTGGCCTGTTCGAGCTCGCCGATCAGCGCGTCCTTCTCGGCGCGTGCCTCGAGCGTGGCGAAGGTCGAGGAGTGCAGGCGGTGCGCCAGCAGCACGAAATAGCCTTCGGCTGCGAGCGCGAGCGCCGCCAGGATGTAATTGTCGAGCGCGCCGGTGATTGCAAAGCTCAGCGCCATCGCGACCGCGACGGGCGCCGTGGCGGCAAGGGCGGCGATCGGCAGATTGGCGGCCAGCATGCTCGACACTGCGATCACCAGCAGCATCAGGAACATCATCAGCGTTTCCGTGACCATGTCGAGCACGGGATGGATCAGGATCGCCATCCAGCACAGGCCATAGAGCAGGTCGAGCACGACGAAGTGCGTCCGCCATGTGCGCGTCGCCGCGGGCGAGGAGGCCTCTGCCAGGAAACGGTGGCAGCTGCGGATCATCGCGGCGTGGATGCAGAGCATGCCGGCGGTCCAGGCCGCGGCTGGGATCGGCTGCATCCACAGCCCGAACAGCACGCCGGTGGCGACCACCAGCAGCATCACGACATAGGAGGCCGACAGCCGCGTCTGGGCATATTGGCGCAGCATCTCGGCGTCGAAAGCCGGCCGGGTTCCGCTGGTCGACGTTAACTTGTCGCGCGCCTCGCGTACCCGCTGCGACGCAGCCCGTCGGCTGCTCGCCGATGGCGCGCTCACCGGCTCGGCCGGAAGCTGTACGACCTCTGGCTTTTCAGCGGGTTTACTCATCGAACAACAACATTCCTGCCTGCGCAAAGGCGGGCCTTCTGCATTGTCTATCTCTGGCAAGAAATCCTTAAGAGGTGACTTAAGGAGCTAAAGAATTACGTTAACCCGGCGTTAATTTTGAACGCGCGCAGTGCCGGTCAGTGCAGTGCCGCATGCTGGGCGACGTAGACCACCGCGCCCGCCAGATAGCCCGCGAGCGCGGGGATGGCGATGCGGCGGGCGTACCAAAGGAACTCGATCCGCTCGAGCCCCATGGCGGCGACGCCTGCGGCCGAGCCGATGATCAGGATCGAGCCGCCGGTGCCGGCGCAATAGGCGATGAACTCCCAGAGGAAGCTGTCGGGCGGGTAGTGGCCGAGATCGTACATGCCCATGGTCGCCGCTACCAGCGGCACGTTGTCGATGACGGCGCTGAGCAGGCCGAGCACGACGACGATGACGTCCTGGCGGCCAATCGTCGCCTCCAGCCAGCGCGCCAGCATCGACAGGAGGCCGGCATGTTCGAGGCAGGCGACCGCCAGCAGAATGCCGAGGAAGAACACGATCGAGCTCATGTCGATCCGCGTCAGCGCATGCGCGAGCGTCAGCGGCCGGCGGACATGCTCGTCCTTGTCGCGGTGAACGACCTCGCCGACCAGCCAGACGATGCCGAGCCCGAGCAGCACGCCCATGAAGGGCGGCAGATGCGTGACCGCCTTGAAGGCGGGCACGGCGATCAATACACCGAGCCCTAGATAGAACATCAGGTTGCGCTCGAACGACCCGACGAGCTGAACTCCGTCGTCCTTGGGCGGCGGCGCGATGGTCTTGCCTTTCACCAGAAGGCTGATGAAGGCGAGCGGCACGAGCAGATTGACCAGCGAGGGCAGGAACACCGAGCCCATGATCTTCAGCGGCGTGATCTGCCCGCCGATCCACAGCATGGTCGTGGTGACGTCGCCGATCACGGTCCAGGCGCCGCCGGCATTGGCGGCGATGACGATGAGGGAGGCGAACAGCAGGCGGTCGTCGCGCCTGGCGATCAGCCGTTGGATCAGCGAGACCATCACGATGGTGGTGGTCAGATTGTCCAGGATCGCGCTGAGGAAGAAGGTCACGAAGCCGATCAGCCACATCAGGCGGACCTGGCTCGTCGTGCTGATGCGGGAGGTGATGACCTCGAAACCGTCGTGGGCGTCGATCACCTCGACGATGGTCATCGCGCCGATCAGGAAGAACACGATCTGCGCGGTGGAAACGACGGATTCGTCGATCTGCCGGCCGACCATGGCGTGGTCGCCGATCGTGGCCGCGTAGATCGCCCAGAGCAGCCCGGCGCCGATCAGCGCCGTGGCACTCTTGCTGATCCGGAGTGGGTGTTCGAGCGCGATCGCCGCATAGGCCAGAATGAAGATGACGGCGATCGCGATCAGCAAGGCGGGATCAGTTCGACAGGTGTCAGCGGTTCAGGCGCGCGAGCAGGCTCGACGTATCCCAGCGCTTGCCGCCCATCTTCTCGACCTCGGCGTAGAACTGGTCGACCAGCGCGGTCACCGGCAGATTGGCGCCGTTGCGGCGGGCTTCGGCCAGTGAGATCGAGAGGTCCTTGCGCATCCATTCGACCGCGAAGCCGAAATCATACTTGTCCTCGTTCATGGTCTTGTAGCGGTTCTCCATCTGCCAGGACTGCGCTGCGCCCTTGGAGATGGTCTCGATCACGGCGGCGACGTCGAGGCCACTCTTCTTGGCGAAGTGGATACCCTCGGAGAGGCCCTGGACCAGGCCCGCGATGCAGATCTGGTTGACCATCTTGGTCAGCTGGCCGGAGCCGGCGGGCCCGAGCAGCTTGCACATCCGCGCATAGGCGCCCGTGATGATTGGCTCGGCGCCGGCATAGGCGCCCTCGGCGCCGCCGCACATCACCGTCAGCACGCCGTTCTCGGCGCCGGCCTGGCCGCCCGAGACGGGAGCGTCGATGAATTTGAAGCCGGCCTTGGTGGCGGCAGCGTCGAGCTCGCGTGCGACCTCGGCGGAGGCGGTGGTGTGATCGACGAAGGTCGCGCCCTTCTTCATGCCGGCAAACGCGCCGTCGGGGCCGATCGTGACCGCGCGCAGATCATTGTCGTTGCCGACGCAGCACATCACGAAATCCTGGCCCTCGGCCGCGGCCTTCGGGGTCGCCGCGGTCTTGCCGCCGAACTTGTCCGCCCATTCCTTCGCCTTGGCCGCGGTGCGGTTGTAGACGGTGACCTCATGGCCCCCTTTTTTCACGAGGTGTCCGGCCATGGGGAAGCCCATCACGCCGAGACCGAGGAAAGCGACTTTAGCCATGTGTGGTACCTTGTCCGTAGTTTGGGTTTTACGGTTTTTGCCGGGCGAGGGGGCGCCTGGTTCCGCTATGAGGGCGGATTAGGAGCGCACCATAAACCCTTGAGGCCAGAGGGCAACGGCTTCGTTTGGCAGCCGCCTGTGCTAGGATGGCGGGACTTAAGGTCTTACATAAATTAAGGTCCTACATAAAAAAAGGGAGCGAAAGCATGGGCGGCGTGAGCGTTGGTGTCCTCGATCATTTCAACATCCGGACCCGGAATCTGGCCGAGACGGTCCGCTTCTATCAGGACGTGCTGGGCCTGGAAAAAGGCGCCCGGCCCGATTTCGCCTTCCCGGGGGCCTGGATGTACAGCGAGGGCAAGGCGGTGGTGCACCTCGTCGATATTTCCCCGACCTCGGAGCCACAAAAGCCGGATTCCGGCGTTGTCCACCATGTCGCCTTCGTCAGCCGCGGTTTCGACGGCATGAAGCAGCGATTGGCCTCCAAGGGCATGAAATTCGACTCCCGCCAGGTGCCCGGCGGCGACCTCTGGCAGATCTTCGTCCACGACCCCAACGGGGTCATGATCGAGCTCAATTACGAGGCCGCTGCGGAGCAGGGGGCTGCCCCCGCGGAGATGGCAGACGATATCGGCAAGCAGTAGCCTTTTGGCCGTTTCCGCTCTAATGGGGCATCCTCAAGCCTTGAGCGTGATCTGATCGGAAAGCCGCTCCACACTTTTCCGGATCATGCTCTGTTCAGGAGATGCGCTTTGAGCGTGACGCAGCAACAGGTTCTCGACAGCCTCGCCAGGATCAAGTCGCCCCGCGGGGTCGCGCTCACCAATGCCAATGTGCTGAGCGCGATCAGCGCGGCCGACGGCAAGGTGTTCTTCTCGATCAACGTCGATGCCGCCGAGGCGCGGGCCTGGGAATCCGTCCGGGCCGAGGCCGAGGCCGCGGTGCGCGCCATTCCCGGCGTCACCACCGTGATGGTGGCGCTGACCGCCGAGCGCAAGCCGGGTGCCGCACCGCCTCCGCCGCCAACGCCGAGCCGCGGCACGCCGGGCGTGCAGCCGGTCCACGCCCACAAGCCACCGCCGCAGGGCGGCGCCCAATCGCCGATGGCTCGCCAGTCCGAGATTCCGGGTGTCGCTGCCGTGATCGCGGTTGCCTCGGGCAAGGGCGGCGTCGGCAAGTCGACCACCGCGCTCAACCTGGCGCTGGGCCTGCGCGACCTCGGCCTCAAGGTCGGGCTGCTCGATGCCGACATCTACGGCCCCTCGGTGCCGCGGCTGACGGGCCTCCACGAGAAGCCGGCGCTGGACGGCGAGCGCAAGATGATTCCGCTCAAGCGTTTCGGCCTCGCCATCATGTCGATCGGCTTCCTGGTGGAGGAAGAGACCGCGATGATCTGGCGAGGTCCGATGGTGATGTCGGCGGTGACGCAGATGCTGCGCGACGTCGCATGGGGGAGCCTCGACGTGCTCGTGGTCGACATGCCGCCGGGCACCGGCGATGCCCAGCTCACGCTGGCGCAGAACGTGCCGCTCAAGGGCGCCGTGATCGTCTCGACCCCGCAGGACCTGTCCCTGATCGATGCAAGGCGGGGGCTTGCGATGTTCAGGAAGGTCAACGTGCCCGTTCTCGGCATCGTCGAGAACATGAGCTACTTCCAGTGCCCGCATTGCGGCACGAAATCGGATATTTTCGGCCATGGCGGCGCGCGCCACGAGGCCGAGAAGCTCGGGGTACCGTTCCTGGGCGAGATCCCCCTGCACATGGCGATTCGCGCCACCTCGGATGCCGGTAATCCCGTGGTCGACAGCGAGCCGGACGGCCCTCATGCGGCGATCTATCGCGCCATTGCGGGGCAGGTCCGGGACCAGCTCAAAGGCGTTATCGCCGCGGCCTGAGCCGGTCTTTTGGGGACATGCGACTTTCGTAGAGCCCCGTCATGCCATTGTCGCGTTCCGAAAGCGGGGCTTCCGTGTTAAAGGCCACGGCAGTCAAGCCCCTTCGGTTCGACGCGACAAAAACGCGTCGCCGGAACGAGCGGCGACAACGAGGAAGTTTAGGGGAAACGCCCCAACAAGGAGAGACCTGAAGATGAAGCGTCGTGATTTCCTGAAAGTGTCGGCAGCAGGCGCGGCGGCGACCGCCGCGGTGGCCTCGCCGGCGATCGCGCAGTCCATGCCCGAGATCAAGTGGCGCCTGACGTCGAGCTTCCCGAAGTCGCTCGACACCATCTATGGCGGTGGCGAGCAGCTGGCGAAGTACGTCGCCGAGATGACCGACAACAAATTCCAGATCCAGGTGTTCGCCGCCGGCGAAATCGTCCCCGGCCTCCAGGCGCTCGACGCGACCTCGAACGGCACGGTCGAGATGTGCCACACCGTCTCCTACTACTATGTCGGCAAGGACCCGACCTGGGCGATCTACGCCTCGGTGCCGTTCGGCCTCAACGCGCGCCAGCAGAACTCCTGGTGGTACCAGGGCGGCGGCGAGCAACTCGGCAACGAGTTCTTCAAGAAGTCGAACGTGATCGGTCAGCCCTGCGGCAACACCGGCACCCAGATGGGCGGTTGGTTCCGCAAGGAGATCAAGACCGTTGCGGACCTCTCCGGCCTCAAGATGCGCATCGGCGGCATCGCCGGCCAGGTGCTCCAGAAGGTCGGCGTCGTGCCGCAGCAGCTCGCCGGCGGCGACATCTATCCGGCACTGGAGAAGGGCACCATCGACGCCGCCGAGTGGGTCGGCCCCTACGATGACGAGAAGCTCGGCTTCGCCAAGGTCGCCAAGTACTACTACTATCCCGGCTTCTGGGAAGGCGGTCCGACCGTCCACGCCTTCACCAATTTGGACAAGTGGAATTCGCTGCCGAAGAACTACCAGGCGATCCTCACCAACGCGATGGCCAACGCCAACAGCTGGATGGCCGCGCGCTACGACATGCAGAACCCGGCGGCGCTGAAGCGTCTGGTCGCCGGCGGCACCCAGCTTCGTCCCTTCACCAACGAAGTGCTCGAGGCCTGCCTCAAGTCGACCAACGAGCTGTGGGGCGAGATCTCGGCCAAGAACCCCGACTTCAAGAAGTCGATCGACGCCATGCAGGCCTACCGCTCCGACGAATATCTGTGGTGGCAGGTCGCCGAATACACCTACGACAGCTTCATGATCCGCTCGCGCACCCGCGGCTGATCTTTCGAAACGTCGCAAGACGACAGAGCCCGGCCTCGTTCGCGAGGCCGGGCTTTTTCTTTTGCAGCCAGCGGCCGTCCAAACAAAAATATGAAAAACAACCCCATGCACAGTAGAAGCGCGATGAGGGCAGGTTGCCCTGTGAATGCCGCCAACCATCTGGACCGTTGGGGCAAATCAGCAGGAAGGGGCAATCGTCGCGCGACCGGGGCCAACGCGGCGATTTTGCCTGATCGCGGCATCTGGAATGACATCGTCATTTGCCGCGCGTCCGTTCCCGCATCGTCATTGCGAAGAGCCTTTGGGAAGAAGCAATCCAGACTGTCACCGCGGATGGACTCTGGATTGCTTCCGCCTTCGCCGAGGCTTCGGCGGACAAGTCGCTACGCCCGCAATGACGGGTGGATGGAGTTGGGGCTCAACCCAGCAACGAACCCGTTTGACACGTCGGGCAAAACAGTGGCAAAAGGCTAGAATCGTATAATCCGAAATTGCAGCTTCGGTGCCGATTCCGCGAGGTGACGATGAGCTTCGATCCCGATGAGGTTCAAAGCGTGCTGCGCAAGGCATGGTCGCTGTCGACTTCCAGCCAATGGACGCCGAACAATCCGGCGGCAGGGCAGTGCAACGTCACGGCGCTGCTCGTTCACGAACTCTTCGGCGGCGAGCTGCTGAAGACGCCTCTGCCGGCGGGCGATCATTTCTACAATCGGATCGAAGGACGGCGGTACGACTTCACAGCGAGCCAGTTCGATCAGCCGATTGCCTACGTCGACTTGCTCACAGATCGAGCCGACGCAGAGCTGGGCGCAACGAGTAAGCAACTGGCTGAGCTCAGGGCGGTGTTTCAGAGGCACCGCGGCAAGTGAGGTAGAGTAAGCAGACCGTAAGATGGGTAGAGCGCAGCGAAACCCATCATCTCACTCCGGGTGATCAAACATGCTACCCCGATTGTTGTCTTGGCAGACCACGTGTCGCTTCTGTTCGTCGTCGGTCATCGGCTGTCACCCCCACACTGCTCCTTGATGCGCTCGAAGGCGTCGATGTATTTGGTGTAGGATTTCTTTGCTCGCGCACCGAGTGCGTAAGGCTGGCAGGCCTCATCGGGAAACGACATCTTGCTCACGTCGGAGTCCAGCTGTAGACGCTGCGAATTACAGAACGCCCGCTTCTGCGAACCGAAATGAAGAGAATAGGTGCATCTGTTGTCAGGCGGAGCATCGGCCGGCCCGCGGCAAGATTCCCACAGCTGATAAGTCCCGTCGAACATCGTAAAATCCAATTGCACGACGTTGAAGCCATCCTTCTCCTGACTTGTGGAAAGAAAGACGCATTTCTTGTCTGGAATCTGCCGTATCTCAAGACGCATGCGCCGGTCGCCGAACTCTTCGAGTGTGACGGAATCATCCGCTGTATTCGTCAGCTTGTACGAATCCTCACCGAACGGTCCATGAATGAGCATCGCGACATCCGGCAAAATCGCGGCAGCATTCGATTGTCCGGACTGCGCATGGCTGTTCGATGCGATGCAAATCGTTGCGGCGAGAGCAAGAACGATCCGGCTCAGTGCGCTGCTCCAAACCAGCTTTCGCTTCATGTGACTGGACCCCAGGTGCCGCAGCGGACGTCCGCGCGGCACCCGTCGATGATGAACCGCTCAAGCGTGATTAGGTTGTACAGGAAATTGACACAACCGATAATGCGCGGAATGCTCAATTTTGAATGAAGCGGGTGCAGGGCGCATGCCGCCATCAAAGAGTGGCACTATCGCAACCCGGATGAGAGCCAATGGCTCTACGCATTTGCTGGCTGGGACGGCAGTGACCGCGTCAAGATGACGGCGACAGCACTTGGAGCACTGGAAAGACACGTGCAGGCTTCCATCGAATATCGGAACGGAGATTGGCGGCTCCTGGGGCCGCAATAGGCTAGACCTGCGCGCCTGCCTTCGTATCCGAGCCAGTTCGACCCAGGCGCGGCTCCGTCCCTGCCAACAGCCGTTGGATGTTGGCACGATGGCGAACGATCACATAGATGCCGCCTCCGATCACCAGCAGCCGATAGGGCAACGGGTGCTCGAAACCGCAGACGAGGGCGATCGCCGTCAGTGCAGCGAGGATCGAGCCAAGGGAAACAATCCGGGTCATCGCCAGCACGATGCCAAAGGCCGTCGCAGCACCCAATCCCACCGGCCACGACATCGCCAGCAAGACGCCCAGCCCGGTCGCGGCGGATTTGCCGCCTGTAAAGTTCAGCCAGATCGAGCGGCTATGCCCCAGCAGCGCGGCAATTCCGGCCAGGCCAACAGCCCATGGCACCCAAACTTGCAGATCAAGCGCTGCCGGCGGCGTCGGTGAAAGCTCCGTAGAGAGCCAGGGACAGAACGAGCGGGCAACGAGGATGGCCGCCGCGCCTTTCAGCACATCGGCGATGAGCACCACCAACGCAGGCCATTTTCCAAGAGTGCGCAAGACATTCGTCGCCCCGGTGGATTTGGAGCCATGCTCTCGAATATCGATGCCCCTAAGGAATTTCCCCGCCAGATAGCCCGTGGGTATCGAGCCGAAAAGATAGGCGACCACCAACCCGGCTGCGCTCGCTGTCCAGAAGACCATGGGTTCGATTTCCAATTTCCACAATCAGTGTTCTATCGCGGGGTTTGTTTGACCGCCATGGGGATGCTCTTGAACCTCATCTCGGCCAGGAACGTCAAACTCTGGACGCTTCAGGATGCTTGCCTTGTCCCCCAGCTTGACCGGCCTTTTTCACATACCAAACGCTGATCTTTGCATGGATCGCTACGCTCGCAATCGCGGGCGGGCCGCTGCTTTGGAGGTTCCTGAACTACAGGCCGGTGACGCGGTGTGTGATCTTGCAGGCTGTGTCGAATGTTGTCGCGACAGGGAGCTGGCTGACGTTTGGCACCGCCACGATCAACGCCTATCAGCGCGGTTTGATCTCGGTGTTCACGAGTATCCTCGCCGTGGCGCTCCTGTTTGCCGGAGCGGCGGGTGGCTCGTTCCTGACCGCGCGCTGGTGTCCCGACGAACAGCCCTGATGCGCGATACGCGCGGATCATTGGCGGGTGGGTTTCGTTTCGCTCCACCATTCTACGCACTGATGCGAACGCCGATCTACAGCTGCGGACCAGACAGTCTAACCTCTCGCTCGGCGCGGAAGACATTGCCATACAGGTTGCTGATCCATTGTCTTCCGCTCGAGGTTACGTTCAAATAACGGATCGCCGTCGGGACTTGCGGTGCGACCTTGGTCCAGTAGAACTGCGGATATTTGTGCACCACGTCCGCGGGTGTGGCGTATCCGAGCGATTTGTTGAGCCCTATCTCTTCGAATTCATAGAAGAGCGCATTTGATTTCTTCATGTAGTTCGGATCGCCGAGCTGGCCGATCAGATCAGCGGCTCGCAGCAACAAACCTTCTTCCTCGTCCAGATCATCCTTGAGTTCGCTCGTTGGTGCGTCTGTATAGGGAAAGCGGGTATATTCGATGGCCTGGGCAACGCGCGCGGCGTCGATCTGGTCGACTGCGTCGAGGCGCTCCACCGCGAACAATTTTGAGCGATCGACGTGATAGGGCGCAAGCGCTGCATCGGAGGAGCCGACCGGCAACTCAACCGTTCGGCCGGTACCATCAACGACATAGGCGCCCTCGTGGTCTCCGTAGATGACGCCCCGAACGTAGCCGATGTCGTGGATCAGACAGGCCAGGATAAAGTGAGCGTAATCGCTGGCCGTGGTTTGCCTCAGAAGTGAGCGGCCGATCAGGATGTCGTGCCCCACCAGCGTGACCAACAGGGTGTGCTCCACGTTGTGATACAATGCATCGCTGTTGCCGATACATTCCAGGGCCAGCTTCGCCGCGTAAGGGAGCAATTCCGGCAAGCTGGCATGCGATGAGCCGAAGCGGCCTTTTGTCTCCGAGATGAGGAACGCACCGAGCGCCTGGGACGTCAGTTCTGGAATTGTGATCATGAGCAAGGTCCTCGTCGACGAACCCCCAGTAAGCCTGCTGCAGGATCAGGAGGGAGAGGAGGCCACTGGAAGAATGCGACGCCGAGCTGGAATTTGCCGGGCGCCAACGAACTGAAAGGCGACGTCGCCGCCTCAAATGGGGCTGGACATGACGTGAGGCCAAAGGCGGGGGTGATGCTTGACCTAGATCAACGTGGCTACGGCGCATGCTACGTCTGCCCGGCAGCAACGCCCGTTCAGGGCGGTCAAAAGCCGGCGTGCGGCGCGAAGGCCAGTCAGCCGGAGGCTGACATCGGCCGACAATTCAGCCATGGCGCCACTTTGTCGCCAGACCGCGTGGCTGGTCCGCCCTAGAAAGCGCGAAGGGTGCACCGGTACGCTCGGGTTCGAATGAACCCCACCCGACGGCGGAGCGACATGTTATTCTGGGTCATTGTATTTATGTGATTATCAGGAGACCGGATCATGATTCCTCAGGATCGGTTTCGCGGCCTTTTTCATAAATATCTGTTCGCGCTTTTCGTGGCTGTCGCGATCCCACTTGCATTCAACGGCGTCATTGAGGCGT
This sequence comes from Bradyrhizobium sp. P3_C3, assembly GCF_056402655.1. Taxonomy (NCBI): domain Bacteria; kingdom Pseudomonadati; phylum Pseudomonadota; class Alphaproteobacteria; order Hyphomicrobiales; family Nitrobacteraceae; genus Bradyrhizobium; species Bradyrhizobium sp. P3_C3. The sequence continues at coordinate 100,635 of NZ_JBFUGY010000024.1, forward strand.
GGTTCGGCTATCGCGATCAGCGCGCGAGGCTCGACCAGTGGCTTAGCCTCCAGTCCGCATCCGCGGCCGCCGAAATTCACGATTTCATCCACGGCATCACGAGTCAGCTTGGCTGGCTGGTTCAGCTTCCATGGAGTGACGAGTTCGACGAACGCCGGCGGACCGACGCGTTGCGCCTGCTTCGACAAGCGCCCGCCATCGTCAGTCTCACACTCCTCGACGGCAATGGCCTGGAGCGTCTCTACATCTCGCGGATCGGCCTCAATCGTATCGAGAGCCGCACGGACCGATCAGCCGATCCCGCCTTGGTTGGTGCCCGCGCAGCTCAGATCTGGTTCAGCGACGTCAGCTACAATCGAGGCTCCGAACCGTACTTGACGGTCGGGATTGCCGGCAACCGGCCGGCTGTCGGCGCAGTCATAGCCGAAGTGAACCTCAAGCTGATTTGGGACGTGATCTCGGCGATCAAGGTCGGAAAGACCGGCTCCGCCTTCGTCCTGGACCGATCGGGTCGCCTGATCGCCCATCCCGACATCAGCCTCGTGCTCCGCGGGGCGGAGGAAGCAACCTCCAAGCCATTTCGGGCTGTGCGGGACGCGATAGGGTCGAAAGCGGGCTTCGCAACGAGCCGGGATGCGCAAGGACACTATGTTGCCGCCAGCGCTGCTCCCGTACAGGGCCCCGACTGGACAGTCGTGGTCGTGCTGCCGCTATCCGAAGCTTACGCGCCGATCTATTCCGCCCTGTGGCGGACGGCAATGCTTCTCGCAATCAGCACCATGCTCGCAGGCATTCTTGCCTATGCATTGGCGCACCGGATGACGGAGCCGATCAAGCTGCTCGAGGAGGGCACGGAGAGGATTGGTGCCGGGTCCTTTGACCACCGCATCTCGATCGACACCGGGGACGAGTTCCAGCGTCTTGCAAACAGTTTCAACAGAATGGCGTCCGAGTTGGCGCTGGCGCAGCAGCACCAGGAGCGCATCGCCAAGCTCAAGCGGTTCCTTGCCCCTCAGGTCGCCGATCTCGTCGATCGAGCCGGCGATGACAGCGTGCTGGACGGCCGCCGTACGGAAGTCGTCGTTGTCTTCTGCGATTTGAGGGGGTTCACCGCGTTTTCAGCAGGCGCCGCGCCCGAGGACGTCATGAGCGTATTGTCGGAATATTATGAAAGCCTTGGCAGGGTCATCACGAAATTCGAAGCGACGCTGATCAATTTCTCCGGAGACGGACTGATGGTGCTGGTGAACGCACCTGTCCCGGTCGAAGAGCCTGCATTGAGAGCCATCGATCTCGCCATCGACATGCAGACGAACGTGCAAGCCCTCATCGCCGGCTGGCGATCGCGTGGCTACCACATTGGTTTCGGAATCGGCCTTGCCAGCGGGCCGGCGACTGTCGGCCGGATCGGATATGAGGACCGGCTCGACTACACCGCCATTGGAAGCGTCGTGAATCTTGCGGCCCGGCTGTGCGGATCTGCCGCAGACAAGGAAATCCTGATCGACGCCAAAGTCGCCGCCGACGTCAAGGGCAGGCGGCCCGTTGAGGATCTCGGGGGCCGCGAGATCAAAGGATTTGACGAAGCCATTCCAGTCTTCGGAATATCCTTTGAGGCTCTCGAGCCGAGTGGCCGCGGGATGCCCGGCACAATCCGCTAGAGACTGTCCGCGTATCCGGGGCTATGCTCCGGCAAACGGCTGACGGCAGCGGGTCCGTGGGCATGAGGTGCGCCAACTCTGAAGCAGCGACGCTACGCAGACGCGCCAGACGGCGTGATTTTCTTCTTTGGATGGCAGGCGCCGCGACGTGGACGACCGTCTCGTATGGGCAGAAGCCCTCCATGCCGGTCATCGGATATCTTTGCCCGGAGTCACCCGAGCTCTTTGGCAGTCGACTTGAGGCTTTCCGACAGGGACTGGAGGAAGCCGGCTTCGTCGAGGGGCGCAATGTGGCGATCGACTTTCAGTGGGCCGCCGGACAATATTCTCGATTGCCAGCCCTGGCTGCCGAATTGGTCGCCAGAAATGTAGACCTGATCGTGGCTCCTGGCGGGGCTCCCGTGGCACTTGCCGCGAAGGGTACGGGTACGACCAAGACCATCGTGTTCGAGATGGGCGGCGACCCCGTTCAGCTACGCGTGGTGGACAGCCTGTCGCGGCCGGGCGGAAATATCACGGGGGTATCGAGCCTGAGCGTCGATGTGTCGCCAAAGCGGCTTGAGCTGATGCGCGACCTGTTGCCCACGGCGACCAGATTGGCGGTGGTCGCCAACCCGACAAGTCCGACCGCACCATCACAATTGCAGAAGCTTCAGGCGGCCGCAGAAACCCTGCGGGTTCAACTGCAGATCTATAGCGCAAGCAAGGAGGATGAATTTGAATCCGTGTTCGCGGCCGTTGCCAGGGACGGGCCAGGCGGAGTTGTGTTTACCTCCGACCCTTATTTTGCATTTCGCAGTGCCCGACTGGCGGCTCTCGCGATGAAATATCAATTGCCCGCAATCACGCAGACCCGAGACTTTCCCGTGGCTGGAGGCTTGATGAGCTACGGAGGAGATTTCATGCAGTCGCACCGTCGCGCGGGTATCTATGCCGGACGCATTCTGTCGGGCGAGAAGCCTTCTGATCTTCCGGTTCAGCTCGTCACGAAGGTGGAGCTCGTTGTCAACTTGAAGGCAGCGAAACTGCTCGGCCATCCGTTCTCCGCAGCAGTCATTGCCGGCGCGGACGAGGTGATCGAGTAAACCATCATGGGAACGCGCCCAGATCGGCTTACACGAACCTGACAGGGGCACGGGCGAGCCTGCCACGCGCTTTTTCGCTGGCCGAGGCGGCCGGAATGGTGGAAGAGAGCGAAGATGCGGCGCGAGCCGTGATTGCACCGGAACATCCGGCGGGACTGCGATGCGCCTTCTGATCGTCGAGGACAATGTCGAGCTGTCGCGGCTCGTTGCCGCCGGGCTGTCGGCCGCCGGCTACCAGAGCGACATCGTGAGCACCGCGGCCGAGGCACGCGAGGCGGTCAGCAGCGTCAGCTACGCTGCGATGATCCTCGAYCTCGGCTTGCCCGACGGCGACGGCCTGTCGGTGCTGCGCGAACTGCGCCGGCAGATGGAGCCGCTGCCGGTGCTGGTGCTGACCGCGCGCGGCGGCCTGCAGGACCGCGTCAGCGGCCTGCGCAGCGGCGCCGACGACTATCTGGCAAAGCCGTTCGCCATGGAGGAGCTGGTGGCGCGGCTGGAGGCGATCCTGCGCCGGCCCGGCCAGCTGCTCGGCCGCTCGCTGCGCCTCGCCAATCTCGTCTACGACACCGAAAGCCGCCAGATCTTCGTCGACGACCAGCCGCGGATCATCTCCGCGCGCGAGACCTCGGTGCTGGAGATTTTGCTGCGCCGGCAGGGGCGGGTGGTGCCGAAGAAGAACGTCGAGGACCACATCTTCGGGCTCGAAGGCGAGGTCGCCTCCAACGCGGTCGAGGTCTACGTCTCGCGGCTGCGCAAGCAGCTCACCGAGCACGGCGCCAAGGTCGTGATCCACACCGTCCGCGGCGTCGGCTATCTCATGTCCGAGGAGAAATAGCGTGGCGGCCGCCGGGGCCTATGGCAGATCGCCGACATTCAAATCGTTGATCTGGCGCATCGTGTTCATGCACATCGTGGCGGTCGCGGTGGTCGCGATCTTCCTGCCGCTGGTGCTGTTCTGGCTGCTCAATTCCGAAGTCGACCAGCTGCACCGCGAAGCCATGCGGGCGCAGGCCGAGGTGCTGGCCGAGCGCATCGTCGCGGCGCCGGACGGCCTGCTGACGTTCAACCTGCCGGACAGCCTGCGGGGCCTCTATTCGGAAGCCTACGGCCGCTATCTCTACGACATCCGCGATGCCGACGGCCGTTTGCTGTTTTCGTCCCGCCGCAAAACGGGAGCGGCCGCGTCGGCGCCGCCGACGCTTTCCGAGACGATTTCCGGCGCCGGCGTCACCCGCATCATCGACGGCAAGATCGTGCGCATCCGCGTGGCCGAGGATCTGGCGCATCGCGACGTCATCATCGACGACATCATCTCGAACTTCTTCCGCCGGGTCGGGTGGATCACCATTCCGATCCTGCTGATCCTGCTCGCCGCCGACATCATCATCTTCCGCCGTGCCATCGCGCCATTGTGGAAGGCGTCGGAGGAGGCCAGCAATATCGGGCCGGCGCGCACCGACATCCGCCTGCCGACGGAACAGATCCCGCGCGAGATCATGCCGCTGGTCACCGCCGTCAACCAGGCGCTCGACCGGCTCGAGGACGGTTTTCGGGTGCAGCGGCAGTTCACGGCGGATGCCGCGCATCAATTGCGCACGCCGCTCACGATCCTGCGCACGCGGATCGAGACGCTGGGCGATGGCGCCGCAAGGCAGGCGCTGCACGACGACATCGAAGGCATGAGCCGCATCGTCGCCCAGCTGCTGGAGATCGCCGAGCTCGATACCCTGGTGCTCGATCCCGGCGAGACCGCGGACCTGCGCGCCGTCTGCGCCGAGGTGGTCGGCTCCATCGCGCCGTTCGCGATCGCGCAGCACAAGGACATCGCGCTGAAGGGCGCCGACGCGCCGGTGCTGATCCATGGCAATGCGGAGATGCTCCAGCGCGCGATCTTCAACCTCGCCGAAAACGCCATCAAGTTCACGGCGAAGGATACCGCCGTCGACGTCGAGGTGCGCGAGGACGGTTCGGTGCGCGTGCGCGATTGCGGCCCCGGCATCGCGGAGACCGAGCGCGAGCTGATCTTCCAGCGCTTCTGGCGCGCCGACCGCCAGCGCAGCGACGGCGCGGGCCTCGGGCTCTCGATCGTGCGCGGGGTCGCGGACGATCATGCCGCGACGGTGGCGGTGGAAAATCTTCCCGGCGGCGGCGCGGAGTTCACGCTGCGGTTTCGGCTGGCGGAGGGAGCCGCGCACCCGGTTGGCCAAAGCTGACCACGGGAAGACGCCGCTATTTCAGCTTGCCCGTGGACAGGTCCATGATCATGCGCGTGGCCAGATAGAGCCGCGGCACGATGCTGTTGATCTGCACATATTCGGCATCGTTGGAGTGCGCGCCGAAGCCCGACAGGCCCATGCCTTCCACCACGGCGCCGCTGGTCTTGAGCGCGGCAAACGCGGCGTCTGTGCCGCCGCCGGTCGCCTTCTCGTCGACCTTGAGGGACAGTCCGATCTCCCCATAGATCGTTTTGCCGTAGGCCGCGACGCGGCGTGAGGCATCGTTGGCCTCCAGCGGCGGACGACGTACCTCGAATTTCAGCTCGACCCTGGAGTCGGGCAGCAGGCGGTTCTTGATCTTGTCCTGCAACGCCTTCTGCAACTCGTCGAAATCGGCGACCTTGAGCGCACGCGCATCGGCCTGGGCCGAGGCGTCGGCCGGGATCACGTTGCGGTTGGTGCCGGCCTTCGAGACCGTCCAGTTCAGCTTCAGGCCCTGCTCGGGCTTGGACAGGTCCTTCATCTGCAGCACCTGGTGCGAGAGCTCGTACAGCGCGTTGACGCCGCCCTCGGGCCGCGCGCCCGCGTGCGAGGACTTGCCATGCACCGTAAGATAGGCCGAGCCGATGCCGCTGGTAGCAAGGCGCAGCGTGCCGTCGGTGCCGCCGCCCTCGAACGAGAACACCACGTCCTGATCCGCGGCGAATTTGGTGATGGTGCTGCGCCAGCCGGGCGAGGAGATCTCCTCGTCGCCATTGGTGAGCACCGTGAGCGTGCCGTAGTCCTTGAAGTTGAGTTTCTGGAGCATCGCCACGGTATGGAGAATGAGCGCGACGCCCTGCTTGTCGTCGGCAATGCCGAGGCCGTAGGCCTTGTCGCCGTCGACGCGGAACGGCTGGTCCTTCAGCATGCCCTTCAGGTACACCGTGTCCATGTGGGCGATCAGCATGATCTTCTTGCTGCCGGTGCCCTTGAACACGGCGTGCACGGCCGGGCCGATTGTCTCGGGCGTGTCGTCGAGGCGATAGACGTCGGTGGGGTGCAAGATCTCCACCGTGCCGCCGAGCTGCTTGAGCTGGCCGGCAACGCGCTCGGCGATCTGGTTCAGGCCGTCGATGTCCTTGCTGCCGGATTCGATACTGACGAGATCGCGCAGCGTGTCGAGCAGCGGCTGCTGCTCCTTTTGCGCCAGCGCATGGACATCGGTCATCGGTTCCGCCTGCGCAAACGTTGCGGCACATGCCAGCCAGAGCGATGCGATCAAGGGAGCGAGCGACGGAGCAGGGAGCGATCGGGACATGCGCGGCGGTCCATCAGTTGGAGGATGGCCCGGTATGCCCGTGTTTGCGTTGCTTGTCACGCGCGCGGGCGCGCGCGTCATGAACCGCCGAGGCGGAACATGACGGCGATGGTTATGGCCGCTACTTCTGCGGTGGTCCGAGATCCAGCGGCGGCAGGTCGATCTGCGGCACTTCGATCTTGACCTTGTCGAGGTCGACGTTGAGCGGCTTGTCGAGCAGGCCCGTCACCGTGATCGGGAAGATGATCACGAGCAGCACCATGATCAGCTGCAGGCCGATCCAGGGGATTGCGCCCCAATAGATGTCGGAGCTCTTCACTTCCTTCGGCGCCACGCCGCGCAGATAGAACAGCGCGAAGCCGAACGGGGGATGCAGGAACGAGGTCTGCATGTTCACGCACAGCATCACGCCGAACCAGATCAGCGCCGCGTCCGGTCCCACCACCGGGGCGAGGACCTTCTGCGCGATCGGCGCGATCATCGGCAGGATGATGAAGGCGATCTCGAAGAAGTCGAGGAAGAACGCCAGGAAGAAGATGAAGAGGTTGATGAAGATCAGGAAGCCCCACACGCCGCCGGGCAGCGAGGTCAGCAGATGCTCGAGCCAGACGCCGCCGGAGACGCCGAGGAACACCACCGAGAAGCAGGTCGAGCCGATCAGGATGAAGGTGACCATGCAGGTGAGGCGCATGGTGGACTCGTAGCCCTGCTTGATGAGGTCGCGCAGCTCGGGGATGCGCGCGGCCTGGATGCAGATCCAGGCCACGGCGAGATAGGTGACTGCGAACGAGAGCCTGAAGACCAGGTTCTCGGTGAACAGCATCGCGACGATGGTGCCGACGCCGGCGGCGATCACGCCGCCGATCAGGATCATGCGGTCCTTCGAGGTGAAGTCCTTGTGATGGATCGCGGCGAGCACGATGGCGCCGACCGCGCCCATGGCGCCGGCTTCGGTCGGGGTCGCAAGACCCATCATCATGGTGCCGAGCACGACGAAGATCAGCACGGCCGAGGGGATGATGCCCATCAGGCACTTCTTCCACAGCGCCCAACCGGTCAGCGTGCGCGCTTCCTTCGGCACCGGCGGCACGTGGCTCGGCTTGATCAGGCCGAGGATGAAGGTGTAGCCGGCGAACAGCATGATCTGGAACACCGAGGGGCCCCAGGCGCCGAGATACATGTCGCCAACCGACTTGCCGAGCTGGTCGGCGAGCACGATCAGCACCAGCGAGGGCGGCACCAGCTGCGTGATGGTGCCGGAGGCCGCGAGCACGCCGGTGATATAGCGCATGTTGTAGCCGTAGCGGATCATCACGGGCATCGAGATCAGCGCCATGGCGATGACCTGCGCCGCTACCGTGCCGGTGATGGCGCCGAGGATGAAACCGACGATGATGACGGAATAGCCGAGGCCGCCGCGGACCGGGCCGAACAGCTGGCCCATCGAGTCCAGCATATCTTCGGCTAGTCCACATCTCTCTAATATGGCGCCCATGAAGGTGAAGAACGGGATCGCGAGCAGCAGCTCGTTGGAAAGCACGCTGCCGAACACGCGGCCGGGAATCGCCTGGAGGAAGTTGAGGTCGAAGAATCCGAGATAAATGGACAGGAAGCCGAAGGATAAGCCGACCGCCGCGAGCGTGAACGCGACGGGGAAGCCGATCAGCATCGCCAGAACCAGGCCGCCGAACATCAGCGGCGGCATCATTTCCAGCGTAATCATTGGGTCGGCCTCTCGTACTTGGCGTCGATCGTCACATAGCCCTGGAGAGCCGCGATACGCTTGATGACTTCGGAAACACCCTGAAGCGCCAGCAATACGAAGCCGGCGGGGATCACGAACTTGATGGGCCAGCGGATCAGGCCGCCGGCATTGCCCGACATCTCGCCGACGTTATAGGCCTGCATGAAGAACGGCCAGGACAGATAGGCGAGCAGTAGGCAGGAGGGGATCAGGAAGCAGAGCGTGCCGATCATGTCGAGCCAGAGCTGGCCGCGTTCCGAGAGCGTGAGGTAGAAGATCTCGACGCGGACATGCTCGTTGCGCTTGAAGGTGTAGGACGCGCCGAACATCACCAGGATGGCGAACATGTACCATTGCAGCTCCAGCCAGCCGTTCGAGGAGTTGCTGAAGGCATAGCGGATCATGGCATTGGCCGCGCTGACCAGGCACGCCAGCAGGACCAGGATGTTACAGACGTACCCAATCTTTTCATTGAGGGCGTCGATGGCGTTGCTCACCGCCAGCAATGGACGCATCTTACCTTCTCTCCGTCGCCGTCGCGGCCAACACTTTACGGGAGGCTTCAGCACGCATCGCCTGGCCGGCGTGCGAAAAGCACGCGACCGCACGGACAATATTCCGGAGCGATTGCGGCGTCAGTCCTCCCCTCGTGCCTTGCCGTCTTGACCGCGACCGCCAAAGGGGCGCGGCCGGCTTATTGCTGCCGGGCAAGCAAAGGCGGGTGCACCAAACCAGCGGGCTTGTGCGCCGTCAATCGGAAAATGGGCAAATTGACGCCGAGTCAAAAGCTTATGGCGGGGAGGGCGCGAATCCCTCAGCCGCCGGTGACGCTCATGTGCCTGGAGACGCTTGGGCGGTCGTGGCGGCGGTCGATGATGAAATCGTGGCCCTTGGGCTTCAGACCGATGGCGCGGTCGATCGCATCCGCAAGCAGCATGTCGTCGTCAGATGCACGCAGGGGTTTGCGCAAATCTGAAGCATCCTCGTGGCCGAGGCAGGTGTGCAGCGTGCCCGTGCAGGTGATGCGCACCCGGTTGCAGGATTCGCAGAAATTATGGGTCATCGGCGTGATGAAGCCGAGCTTGCCGCCGGTCTCGGCAACGCTGACATAGCGCGCCGGCCCGCCGGTGCTCTCGGCCAGATCGGTCAACGTGAATTGCTGGGCGAGCCGCGCGCGCACCAGCGACAGCGGCAGGTACTGGTCGATACGGCCCGAGCCGATCTCGCCCATCGGCATGACCTCGATCAGCGTCAGGCCCATGCCCTTGCCGTGCGCCCAGCGCATCAGGTCGGGAAGCTCGTCCTCGTTGAGGTTCTTCAGCGCCACCGCGTTGATCTTCACGCCAAGCCCAGCGGCGCGCGCGGCTTCGATGCCCTCCAGCACCTTGTCGATCTCGCCCCAGCGGGTGATCTCGCGAAATTTCTTGGGATCGAGCGTGTCGAGCGAGACGTTGATGCGGCGGACGCCGCAATCGGCGAGCTCCCGGGCGTGTTTCGCAAGCTGGGTGCCGTTGGTGGTCAGGGTCAGCTCGCTCAAGGCGCCGCTCGAAAGGTGGCGGGACAGCGAGCGCACCAGCGTCATCACGTTGCGGCGGACCAGCGGCTCGCCACCGGTGAGCCGCAGCTTCTTCACGCCCTTGGCGATGAAGGCCGTGCAGAGCCGGTCGAGCTCTTCCAGCGTCAGCAGGTCCGCCTTGGGCAGGAACGTCATGTCTTCCGACATGCAATAGAAGCAGCGCAGATCGCAGCGGTCGGTGACGGATACGCGCAAATACGAGATGGTCCGCCCGAACGGATCGGTCATCGCGCTCGACAGCGCGTCGCGGGGGCTCGCTGCTGCGAGAGGGCTCGCGGAAGGTCCGTTCATACCAGATGCCTTGCCAAATGCCTTGTCACTTACGGCGACGGGCGCACCTTTGCTTCAGTGGTGCTCTGGAAGTAATCTAAGCATCGGACGCGGCTAGGACAATCGGGTGGTATACGTAATCAGCGCCTGGATCAGCGCTTTCCTGCGTTCGGATCGGGGAACGGCGAGCCCGCCACCGCAGCAGGTGCAGCATCCGCAGGGGCCGCAGCGGGTGCGGCATCCGCAGGCGCCGCGGCGGCTGCGGCCGGCTTCGGCTTCTTCGGCCGGTGCGGCTTCTTCACAGGCTTGGGCGGCACTGCCGGCTGGAGTTCCGCGAACACCGGATTCGGGTCGGTGGTGACCGAGGCGGGCGTGGTGAAATCCCCGGGATTCTTGATCACGTTCACCGGCACGCTGGCCGGCTGATATTTCGGCAGCGCGAAAGCGACGGTGAACGGCGCGTCGGGGGCGGGAACCGAGACGGAGCAGGGGGTCTTGCAACCTGCACCCAGCGAGGTCGTGGCATCAGCCCCTGGAGGATTGGATTCGAGCCGGACCTGGACGGTCGGCGGCGCCGATTTGAACATGTCCCAAGACATCGAGGAGCAGCCACCAAGGCTCGCTCCCGCTAGCGCAATCGCGATGACACGACGCATGACCACCCACTTCTAACTGCGACGAACCGCCACATCCCCGGGCGAACCTACGAGCGTCGTTCCAAGCAAGCAACCGGCGCGCTGCGCATAGTTAATAGATGGTTAACGCAGGGTTCCGTAGAATATGCCAGTTATCTCAGAGGCTTGTGGCTCCTAGGTGGTCATCAGGCTGTGGGCCGCGGCCGGCAGGTCGCGCATGTGATGGATCAGCCGGTCCGGCTTCAGCTCGGCGATCGGCACGTCCGTATAGCCGAAGCTGACCCCGATCACGGGCACCCCGGCGCGCCGGGCTACGCCGACGTCGGTTCCGGCATCGCCGACCATGATGCTGGCTTTGACCGCTCCGCCGGCGCGCGCCACGGTCTCGCGGAAAATGGTCGGATCGGGCTTCTGGACGCCAAAGGTGTCCGCGCCACAGATCGCGGCAAAGCGGCGGGTGAGGTCGAGCTGGTCCAAAAGCCGCTTCGACAGCCATTCCAGCTTGTTGGTGCAGACCGCCAGCCGGTGGCCCTGGGCGGCAAACTGGTCGAGCGCGGCCTCGAGCCCTTCGAACGGGCGGGATTCGACCGCGATATGGTCGGCGTAATAGGCGATGAAATCCGCCGTCATTCGGTCCATGTCAGCCGGCGTGACCATGCGGCCTTCGGCCTCCAGCCCCCGTTCGATCAGCTTGCGGGCGCCGGCGCCGATCATGTTGCGGGCCGAGGCCATCGGCACGGGCGGCAGTCCTTCGCGGTCGAGCACGAAATTCAGCGCGGTGATCAGGTCGGGCGCCGTATCCACAAGCGTGCCGTCGAGATCGAAGACGAGGGTGTAAGGGGAGGTCATGGTCCCAGCGCTATCGGGCCGGCCGGATCGGCGCAAGGGCCGAAGCCATAAGTTCACCTTATAAGATCGGCCCGGAGGCCTGTTCCGGCAGGAAAAACGAGGCTACATAGGCCGCCGCAAGCAACCTATCGGCGGCACACTCTAAAATTCAGGGGCGGGCGCATCGTGAACATGGACCAGTTGAAGCGGCAGGCTGCGGCGCGCGCCCTCGAGGAGGTGCGTGACGGCATGCGGCTCGGGCTCGGCACCGGCTCAACCGCCAAGCATTTCGTCGAGCTGCTCGGCGAGCGCGTGCAGGCCGGGTTGAAAGTGATCGGCGTGCCGACCTCGGAGGCGACGCGCCTCGATGCCGAGCGCTGCGGTGTGAAGCTGACGACGCTGGACGAGATCGATCATCTCGACCTCACCGTCGACGGCGCCGACGAGATCGATCCCGACTTCAACCTGATCAAGGGCGGCGGCGGCGCGCTGCTGCGCGAGAAGATCGTGGCAGCCGCCTCGGATCGCATGATCGTGATTGCCGACGACAGCAAATGGGTGCCGACGCTCGGCCGCTTTCCGCTGCCGATCGAGGTCATCCCGTTCGGGCTCGGCGCGACGCGCCGCGCGATCGAGAAGGCATTTGCCGAATGCGGCGTTTCCGGGCAAATGGCGGTCCGCAAAGCCAAAGGCGGCGACAAGGATGGCCACGTTTTCGTCACCGATGGCGGCCACTGGATTCTCGATGCTCAGCTCGGACGCATCGTGGATCCGCCTGGCCTCGCCAAGGCGTTGAGCTCGATCCCCGGCGTGGTCGAGCATGGCTTGTTTATCGGCTTGGCCAGCTCGGCCGTTTTGGCGGGCGGCGAGGGAATTCGCGTGATTGAACGGCGTAAGCCGAAAGGAGACTAGGAATGAAGAGCGTATTGAGATTCTTGCCGGCCGCGACGCTTGCTGCTGGACTGGCCGTCTTGGCGGTCCCGGCGAGCGCGCAGCAGGCCGCGCCGGCCCAGAAGGCTGCTCCCGCGCCCGCCCCGCCGAAGGCCTCGCCTGCGGCGATCGCGGCGGCCAAGGAGATCCTGCAGATCAAGAACGCCACCGCGATGTATCAGGGCGCCGTGCCTGGCATGGTCGAGAAGACCAAGATCACGCTGATCCAGCAGAATCTCAACTACCAGAAGGAGCTCAGCGAGGTCGCGCCGATCGTGGCCCAGCAGCTCAACGGCCGCCAGAACGAGATCGGCGAAGGCATGGCGCAGATCTATGCCAGCGAGTTCACCGAGCAGGAACTGAAGGACCTCGTCACCTTCTACAAGTCGCCGCTGGGCAAGAAGCTGATCGACGCCGAGCCGCGCGCCATCGGCCTCAGCATGGCCTTCATGAACTCCTGGGCCCAGAACTTCTCCGAGACCGTGATGGGTGCCTTCCGTGCCGAGATGCGCAAGCGTGGCAAGGAAATCTGACAGTACCTATCTGATCAGAAATCCCTAAAGCGCGTCATCGCGCTTTAGGATGTTATTTGCGCATGGTCCTATCGGAGAACCGCTGCACACTTCTCCGGATCATGCGCTGAAAGAAGAKGTCGGAGTGGACAATGGCTGAATTCGACGTCGACCTCTTTGTCATCGGTGGCGGCTCGGGCGGCGTGCGTGCCGCCCGCATCGCGGCCGGCCACGGTGCGCGTGTGATGATCGCGGAAGAGTACCGCATGGGTGGGACCTGCGTGATCCGCGGCTGCGTGCCGAAGAAGCTGTTCGTGATCGGATCGCATGTCCGTCACGAGCTGGAAGATGCCGCCGGTTTCGGCTGGACCGTTCCGCCCGCGACCTTCGACTGGCCGACGCTGATCGCCAACAAGGACAAGGAGATCGCGCGGCTGGAAGCGGCCTACACGACGAATGTCGAGAAGTCGGGCGCGCAGGTCGTCAAGAGCCGCGCGGTGATCGAGGACAAGCACACCGTCCGCCTGCTCGAGAACGACCGGAAGATCACCGCAAAATACATCCTGATCGCCACCGGCGGCGCGCCCAACCACGGCGCCTCGATCCCCGGCATCGAGCACGTGATCTCCTCCAACGAGGCGTTCCATCTGAAGAAGCTGCCGAAGCGGATCGTGATCCAGGGCGGCGGCTATATCGCGCTGGAATTCGCCGGCATCTTCGCCGGCTACGGCTCCGACGTCACCGTGATCTATCGCGGCGACAACATCCTGCGCGGTTTCGACGAGGACGTTCGCGCCCACGTCCGCAGCGAGATGGAGAAGCAGGGCATCACCATTCTCACCGGCTGCACGGTGGCGAAGGTCGATCGGCACGGCGAGGAATTCACCACGCATCTGTCGAACGGCTCGAGCCTTGCTTCCGACCAGGTGATGTTCGCGATCGGCCGCCATCCGTCGGTCGCCAATCTCGGCCTGGAGAAGGCCGGCGTCGCCATCAACCCCGGGAATGGCGGCATCGCGGTGGACCATTTCTCGAAGAGCTCGGTCGACAACATCTATGCGATCGGCGACGTCACCCACCGGCACAACCTGACGCCGGTTGCGATCCGCGAGGGGCATGCGTTTGCCGACACCGTGTTCGGCAAGCGCGAGGTGCAGGTCGATCATTCCTACATTCCGACCGCGGTGTTCTCGCAGCCGGAGGTCGGCACGGTTGGTCTGACGGAAACCGAGGCGCGTGCGCAATTCAGCCACGTCGACATCTACAAGACGACGTTCCGCCCGATCAAGGCGACCATGTCCGGCCGCGACACCCGCGTGCTGATGAAGCTCGTCGTCGATGGCTCGACCGACCGCGTGCTCGGCTGCCACATCGTCGGCGATTGCGCTGCCGAGGTCACCCAGGTGGTCGCGATCGCGGTGAAGATGAAGGCGACCAAGGCCGACTTCGACGCGACGATCGCGCTGCATCCGACCGCGGCCGAAGAGCTCGTCACCATGCGCACGCCGACGGCGCGCCATGTGCGTCAGGCGGCGGAGTAGGACCGGCCTTCAGCGCGACCTCAAAGCACTGAGATCACGTCACGTCATCTCCGATATCTTGCCCTTGCCCTGGCAGGACTCGCATTTGACCGGATAGATCTTGCGGCCCGGGTGCGCTGGCTCCTTGGACTTGGGAAAGCCGGTTCCGTTGCACAGCGGGCAGGTATGTTCTTTGATCTTCGGGCGCATGCTAGATCCTTTCCGGCTGTGGTGGCGTAGCGGCCCCTGCAGGGGCCGCCTTGCCTTGTGGTCAATGGTTCAAGGCCGGCCTAGCCTCCGGCGGCTCATCCTCGGCGAAGGTTTGCTCGATGGCGGCGGGCATCTTCGCAACCGACATCAACGAACGTGCGACCTGATTGAGCAACTGGTCCGCGTTCTCTTCCTCGGCCAGATTCTTGGAAAGCAGCGCGACGACGGCGGTGTGACGCAACTGCTGAGCCAGGTTGCGGGCAGTCGCATAGCCGGCAATCTCGTAGTGCTCGACACGCTGTGCCGCACCGATCAACGCGAGATCCGCAGCGGCATCGTCCTTCCTGGCGCCCTCCTTGATCACTTCGTCGCCTTCCTCGACAAGCCCCTGCATGCCCTTGCAAGCCTTGGCGCGCGGCTTCTTCCCAAGAAGTTCGAAGCACTCGTCGAGACGCTCGATCTGCGCTTCGGTTTCGGCCAGGTGAACGGTGAACAGCTCGGAGAGCTGGTCGTAGCGGGCAGCCTCGATCATCTGAGGCAATGCCTTGGTCAACTGCTTCTCCGCGTGCAGGAGATCCCGCAGCTGATCGATCAGCAGGTCGTCAAGGCCAACGGTCGGTTCCGATGGCGAGCTTTCGGCAACAATGGAAGGCGCTGCGCCGGGATCGCCGCTCTGGAGTGCCGGTGATTCCATGAACACCCAGTCCTCGCCTTCATTCCAGGGGCCTCTTGTGTCGATTTCTCCATTGTCGCCGGACCCTGTCGAATCGTTGAAGAACTGGTCCACGAGACCGGGCGTCGGAGCGATGCGGCCGATGCTGAACGTGGGCTTGTTCATGCTTTCCAGCGCGCGTGAGAACGCCTTCATGTGGGTGATTTCCCGTGTCATCAGGAATTGCAAGGCGTCCTTGGTGCCGGCGTCATCACAGAAATTGATCAGGCGCTCATAGACGATCTTGGCTCGAGCTTCTGCGGCGATGTTGCTGCGCAGATCGACGTCGAGTTCTCCGGTGATCTTGAGATAGTCCGCCGTCCAGGCACTGCCTTGCGAGTTGAACAGATTGACACCGCCGCCTCCGGCAATCGCGATCAAGGGATCGGCTTCCGCCGCTTCGCGATCGAACTTCATGGGTTTCAAGTGCAGCCGCGCGAGCGATCCGACGACCTCAAGGTGGCTCAACTCCTCGGTTCCAATATCCATGAGGAGATCCTTACGGTCGGGATCCTCGCAGTTGAGACCCTGAATGGAATACTGCATGGCGGCCGCAAGCTCGCCGTTGGCGCCACCGAATTGCTCCAGCAGCATATTGCCGAACCGGGGATCGGGCTCGTCGACCCGGACTGTGAACATGAGCTTTTTGACGTGATGATACATGGAAAGACCTTTGACTACAGGAGATACCGGGGCCAACTGAGCGCTGTGTTGGACGTTCCTAATTCGGATCGTGCCGCGACCAGATGCTTCTCGGGAGAATCAGGTGGCTCAATGCAGCGTTTCCGCCGCGGCTTCGTCGACAGCGGCCATCAGGTCAGCCGTATCCGATTGCTGGATCATGTGACCCGCATTCGGGACGCGACGCAACTTGCTGTGCTTGATCTCGTCATGCAGCCTGCCGGACTGTTCGTCGATGTCGATGAGGCGGTCGTCCTCGCCGGCCAGGATGGTGACCGGCATGGCCAATTCGCCGTAAGTCTTCGCCGACAGCATCGCAGAAGGGAACATCAACGCCGCTTCCGCGGCACCCGCACGAAGCTGCGACGGACGCACCGCCAGTGATTTGGGGAAGCCGTCGAATTTTTCCGGGACGGATTTGGGCCCGAACAGCTGCCGCAGCATCGTCGGCCACATCAGGCGGCTGAGGATCGGCGAGATCGTGTGACTGAGGATGTCGCCAAACCCTGGTATCGCCGGCCCGGCCATCGCCATCATCGCGTCGGTGCGGGCCGTCGGGAAATAATAGCCCGACGCCAGTATCAAGGCTTCGACCAATGAGGGGTGCCTGCTTGCCAGGGCGATCGCAACCGATGCGCCCCAGGAATGTCCGAGCACGATCGCCTTGTCGACGCCAAGGTGCGCAAGCGCGTCTTTGAAAAGGTCGGCTTGGGCGGCCGGCGTCCACACCACGTTGCGCGGCCTCAGACTGTGCCCGAAGCCGGGACGGTCGAACACGATGACCCGATAGTCCTTGGCTGCAAGATCGATCAGGCCACTCGACTCGAAATCCTGGATCATGCTGCCATTGCCATGGAGCAGAACCAGCGGGCGTCCGGACCCGCGCTCGACATAGTGCAGCCGAACACCGTCGATGTCGATGAACCGCCCTTGGGGCGGATTATCACGCTGCGCCTTGTCGGCAAGGCGCCGATTGACGAACGCGGCCGCTGCGAGCAGGCCGGCCGTCGCGGCAATCGTGGAGGCCAAGGGATGTTCTGCGAGAGCATGAAGGGCCGTGGCCGCCAAGGATGGCGAACGTTTTTTCAGTATGCGCATGTGACACTTTCGCTGACTGCGGCCAGCTGTTGGAGAGTGGGGAAGGGACGCTTCCGCATTGACGCCCTTGGTCGCATCACGACCGCGATGGCGCCGGATTCTTGCTGGAGGAGATTTCCGTGCGTCGCGGGTGCGGTTCGGAGACCGGATCAGCACCATCGAGCAGGGATCGATTTCGCCTTCTTGGGACCCGGAACAGTGCTGGTCCGGACCTCCCGGCATGCGCATTCACGGATCATGTCGTGCAGACGCAACAGGAGGGACGGAGAGATGTTCCTAATCCGATGGAGAGATGTTCCTAATCCAATGGATGCAGCCCGCAGTCGGCCATTGACGTAGATCGGAGGCAAAGGCGTGGTTTCTCGGGACCGCGCACTGGTGAATGTCATTTGCGACACCATATCCAGGATATCACCCGCACAGACATGACAGGCGCCGGTGACAGAGAGACGCTGCCGCGCTCCCGCCACAACCGGAGGCGCGCATTGAACGTTATCTCCTATCCCCTGCATCTCTGCCGCAAGTTCGATCGCCGCTGGAGCGCGAAAGCGGTTCAGGACGAGACACAGCAATCCCCGTCACAACGGCCCAACGGCTGTACCGCCTGCGGGCGAATAGTGGCGGCTCCCTTGCATGCGACCTACTTGCCCACCGGGAACTTCGTCAATCAGTGGCGGTGCCCTGTGTGCAAGAACTCCTGGCAGACCTCTGCCGATGCCACGAGCAGCACTGATATCCAATTGAGCCAGTCCGAGCATCTTCGGCAGAATGCCGGGCACTGCCTGACGCTGGAAGACACCGCTGCCAACGACGCGGCGCGCAAGCAGTTCAGGAGCATGGGCGATGCCTGGCTCGCTCTCGCGGAGACGCAGGAGTGGCTCGATGGCGCGACGCCGCCGGTCTCGCGACCGCAGCCGCAAAGCGCTGATTTGATTCCGATGCCAACGCAGGGGCGTTCGTCATGAATGAGAAGCGCAACCGCGTGCGTCAGGCGGATTCACTTGCCGAGCGTCTCGCAGCTGATGCACTGAGGCTGCGTGAAGAGGCCTCGCACCTTGAACCCGGCCCAGAGCGGGATGCGCTGCTGAGCAAGGCACACCGGAACAAGATGGCTGCCGATATCAACTCCTGTCTGACCGCTCCGGGACGCCGCTTGCCTGGATAGCCCGCGCAGATCTCGAGCCCGAGCTTTCACCGTTTGCCAATAGTAACGAACCACCAAGGGTCCGATTGAGATCCATGGACGATTTGGCGTGGGCAGCACTGCCGGGTCTGACGCAGGCCAACGGTCGACCTTTCCCCGGAATGCAAGGACCAGATGACATGGATCGAGACAAGAGCGGCCGCATCGTTGAGACTGCGCTCGAAGCGCGCCAAGGCGAGCTCGGTCCCAGCGTGTTGATGCTGCTGGGTGTGAGTGTGGGACTTGCAGTCATCCTCATGGTGATGACGTGGATGATATTCTTCAGAACCTGAGCGTGAAGGAGATGTCACAGCGCGAGACGTAGGAACTAAAGCTCTGATGGGGGCTTGGATCACTCCTTAGACACTGGAGACCATCATGAAGCGCCCATCGTTTATCGTTTGCATTTCTTTATTCGCGGCGGCCACCGCCTTCGCAGCTGCTCCGGCCTCGGCACAAAATCCACCGGCGCAGTCCGGACCGAACAACAGCGCGGTCAACAGCGCGGGGCAAAACAACTCCGACGCTCCTGTCGCAGGTCGCAACAGTTTCACCGAAGGACAAGCCAAGTCGAAGATCGAGGATGCCGGCTACGCCAACGTCACCGAACTGAAGAAGGACGACAACGGTGTTTGGCGCGGCCATGCCAGCAAGGGTGGATCTGCCACCGCGGTCAGCGTCGACTTTCAAGGCAACGTCAATTCGGCCAAGTAAGCCATTAAGCAAATAAGAAGGACACACAATGACCGTTACAATTTCTCGTCTTTACGACAACTACAGCACTGGGCAGCAGGCGGTTCAGCGTCTCGAAGCTGCCGGCGTGCCGCATTCGGACATCAGCATCGTCGCCAATAATTCGGACAGCTGGTTCAACACCGACAAGAAGGTGGACCGTGACCGCGATGGCGTCGACGATCGCGCCGAAGGTGCCGGCAAGGGCGCCGGCATCGGTGCGGGCGTGGGTGGCACTGCCGGCCTTCTCGCCGGTCTCGGCCTCCTCGCAATCCCCGGCCTCGGACCCGTCGTTGCGGCCGGTTGGCTCGCCGCGACCGCGGTCGGCGCGGCCGCCGGAGCCGCAACCGGCGGTGTCGTCGGAGCGATGACTGAGGCCGGCATTTCGCGGGAAGATGCGGACTCCTACGCCGAGGGCGTGCGTCGGGGAGGCACGCTGGTGTCGGCGCGGGTCGCAGATGCCGATCGATCCCGCCTTGACGCAGTCCTGAACGAGTCGTCGGTCAATTTGCGTGACCGCAGCGCCGCCTGGCAGAAGACCGGATGGAAGTCGTTCGATCCCGCCAGCAAGCCCTACGGTGCGGACGAAGTTCGCAAGGAGCGGCAGCTCTACGGTGGATCAGTGCGTTAAGGATCAATGCGCCAATGAGATCGCGACGGCCCGCTTCGGCGGGCCGTCTTTTCGTGCGGCTACGCGTACAGATATCCAACCGGCTTGCCCTCGATGCGCAGGGGGCGGATGTCCTTCTGCGTGATGATCTGGCCGGCGAGGCCGTCGATCTCGTCGCGCTGGGTCGGCGTCCAGCTGCAAAGGTCGTTCATGCCCTTTAGAAGACCGAGGCGGAGCACTTGCGTGTTCTCGCCGAGGCCGACGAGGCTGATCGAGCTCTTGCCCGCCGTCACCACGTCGCCAGCCGCAAGCTCGAACGTCTCGCCGGCCTTGTTCTTGAATTCGGCCGTGCCGCGAATGACGCGGTAGATCGCGACTTCGCCCTTGGCAAGACATGTGGCGTCTGCTGCCGTCGAAGTGCTCTTCGGCAGGAGTGAGTGGCCACGCGGGTCGGTTGCGATGATGTGGCCACTGACGAGATGGCCGCTGGGAATCTCGATCCCGATATCGCGCAGGTAGACCGGCATGGCCGATTTGATCGGACCGTCGACGAGTGGCTTGAACAGCGCGTCCAGCGCGAGGGGATCCTGAAGCCAGAAGCCCGCGTCGGCCGGCCGGTTGTGCAGCGGGTGGCTCCAGGCCACGCGCGGCGTCTCGGCCTCGTTGATCTGGTCCGGACCGACGATCGTCGGGTTCGGAAAGGTCGTCGGATCGGTCACGAAGGCTTCGAGGAATTTGCCGGAGTAGCCCATCGAGATCGGGTCGGGCACCACGGTCTGCGGCGTCTTCAGGTTTTCTTCGGTCGACAGTCCCGACCAGGTGTAGAACAGCTGGCGGTGGACGATCGCGCTTTGCAGCATCACCGCGCCGGGGCCGACGTTGTAGAAGCGCCCGTCATAGTCGAAGGTGAAGGCGCCCGAGGTGACCAGCACGAGCTGAAAGCCGCCCGGCGGAAGATGAAGATGGAAATCGGTGGGGCCGGTGTCCGGGCGGTAGATCGGGAGGTTCGTCGCGACTTCGTGCAGGAGGAAGGTTTCGTTGTTGGCGTGGAAGCCCTCGTTCGCGCGGTTGTAGAGGGCTTGCGGCCGGTACGTCGGCTCGAACCTGGCATTCCTGTCGCGATCGATCGCCACGAAATCCTGAGCGTTGAGGCGTAGCGGCGCGCCGTTCGGATGGGTGAGGCCGGTAAATTTGAGATCGCCGGCGGCATGCAAGTTCATGGCACTCTCCGATCTTTGCCGCCCCGTCCGGTCTCCGGGCGCACGCATCTTGCTGCGCCAATTCGTGGGAGCAGGGAATCAGGCCTGACGCTGCCTTGCGAATTCTGGGCCAGTCGGGATGCAGCACGACGCGCGGGCCCGGCGGCTCCGCACGGTGCGATGAAAAATCGAGATCGCGCCTGAGGTTAGACGGCAGGTTAGGCTGGCTTGCCTGGGCCTCATCGCCGAGCCCGCAACCCCGACGACGGGGCGCGGTTTGTCTAATTTGTCGGCAAGCCCCGGCGCAGGCGTGCAGCCGCGCAGGTCGTGCCGATCAGCAAAGGCCAGCCGGGCACGAGAAACCGCTCATTCGAACGACTGACGGACGATCCGCTCGGGCTTGCCGATCGGGCTGTCCGCCCACTTCGCCATGTCCACCGTTCGCGCGTCAATGCCTTTGCACCAGAGGCAGCTGAGCTCCGCGCGGCCCTTGGCCGAAAGCAGCGGTACAAGTCCGTGGCCGCAGCCAGCGCAAGACGTGACGCGATTCACGCGTTCCTCCACGATCACCGAATTCAGGAGCGACATTGTCGTTCGCCAAGCTTGCGCGGGCGCTATGACGGCGCACGAACGCTTCCGATCGGAGCGCTCGCGCCCGAGATCGTCGAGGCTGCGATCCAGCGCGAGACCGCCCCGATGTCCTCTGCATTCTCGCGATAGGCGCGAAGCTGGAATTCCGCCGAGCTGCCGCGCTCCACGATGGTCCGGCAGTGCTCGACCTCGGCGGCGCAGTTCAGCGCGGCTGCGTCCCCGGCGACGTCGTCGATGATCCGGGCGAGCTGCTCCGAGATGGTGACCGGCCCGTCCTTCGAGGCAAAGATGCAATCGGTGCCGTAGCGCTGCGCCCGCCATTTGTTCTCGACCGCAATCGCGCGTTCGACCACCGTGACCTCCTTCGATCGATGCGGCCGCAGATAAAGATGGCGCGTCAGGCAGCGATAGAGCGAGGCGATGGCAACGGCGTCGTCGATGAAAGTGCAGGTGTCGGGCGCGCGAAGCTCGAGGGTCGGATGCCTCATGGACGGCCGCATCGCCCACCAGATATGGCTCTCGTCGGGAATCACGCCGGAGCGTTGCAGCGCGCCGACATATTCGTCGTAGTCGTGCCTGGTTTCGAACAGTTCGGGCAAGCCGGTGCGCGGCAGCTCGGAATAGGCGGCAAGCCGGTAGCCCTTCAGCCCGGTCTTGTGGGAATTCCAGAACGGGGAGGAGGCCGACAGCGCGATGAACAGCGGCAGATGCGGCAGCATCGCCCGCATCACCGCCATCCGCTTCTCGGGATCGGGCAGCTGGACGTGCACATGCATGCCGCACATCATGTTGCGGTGGCCGATGCTGCGCAGATCCTCGATCATCTCCTCGTAGCGCGGCTTCGGGCTCGGCTGCGACATGCGCCAGACCGCGGTCGGATGCGTGCCGCAGGCCATGATGACGAAGCCGTATTGCGCAGCGACGTTGGCGACCTCGCGGCGGAGGAACCGCAGCTCTTCCCGGGCGTCATTGACATCGACGTGAACGTTGGTAGCGACCTCGAGCTGGGATTGCAGCATCTCCCGCATCGCCTGGCCGCCGGTGGACCAGTTCACCGACTCGAACAGGGCGTTGGGCGTTTCGATCGCGACCTCGAGGCTGCGGCGATCGGCGAGGAAGTACTCCTCCTCGATGCCGAAGGAATATTCAGCCGCCTTGCCGCGTCCGCCGGCAGAGCGGATGACGAGGTGCTGCTTGTCATCGGAGGAATCGAGGCGCAGCAGTTTCAAAACATCCGAAGCAAATGTCATAGGGCCACCCGGCAGTGGTATTACCTGCGGGCAATAATCCGCCTGACACGGGCCGGTTCCGCGTCTGACCCACTGGAAATTGCAAGGTCGAACGGAACAATTTTCACGTTTTCGGACGCGCGCGCGACCAGCGCGTGATTCGGCGGCACTTCCGTCCAGTCCGTTTCCTTGTCGAACGGCTCGGACACGACGACGACCTGGCCGCCGCTGGCCTCGCGATAATAGAGCGTGTTGGCGGCATCGTTGACCGCGACGCGAAACGAATAGAGATCCCGGCCGTTTGCGATCGCGCTGGTGAAACGCAGGCGCTCACGAAGCTCGCCCTCGTTGACCAGGCCGACGAGCGATTGCAGCACGGTTTGCGTTGCGCCAAGGGGATCGCTGTCGAGTCCCGCGCCCATCATGGCGAGGAACACGGCTTCCGAATCGGTCGTGCCCAGCCGCGAGGGGTAGTAGGCATCGGGGATCAGCGCCTCGACCTTGCGCCGCAGGCGATTCCAGCTGCCGACGAAGCCGTTGTGCATGAACATCCACTGGCCGCAGGCGAACGGATGACAATTCTGCCGCGTCACCGCCGTGCCGGTGGCGGCGCGCACATGGGCGAAGAACAGATGCGAGCGCAGATGGCGGCAGAGGTAGCGCAGGTTTTCGTCCGACCAGGCCGGACGTGTCTCGCGGTAAAGGCCGGGCTCCGGATGCTCGCCATACCAGCCGAGACCAAAGCCGTCGCCGTTCGAGCCCGCGGTGGATTGCAGCGAGCGGATGCTCTGCGCGATCAGCGAATGCTCGGGCTCGGTGACGTAAGGCTCGAACGAGGTGGTCTCGCCCCGGTATGCGATCCAGCGGCACATGCGGCCTTCCTGTCAGGATGTGGCGTAAGGTTCACCAACAAGATCGCCTGTGTTGGGTTCCCCGGCGATGTGTTCTGCAAAGTCCGGATCATTTCTGCAGCGTGTTTTAGACGTTCATTTACCCTGCATTGCGGGAACCCGCGCATTAATCCATCTCTTAACGCCGACACGGTTAGGTTGCGCGCGAATTTTGAGTGCGCATCATGAGCCGATTTGTTCTTTTCACCTGCATGGCGTTCGTCTCCACGTTCGTGGGCGTCTCCTGGGCGATGCGCGGATTTCCGGTGTCGCACGTTTCGCTGGTCGGTGAATTGAGGCCCACGCTCAGTTCCTCGTTCGGCGATGAGCATTCAAAGGCCAAGCAGCGGAAGGATTGGGAAGCTGAGCACACCCTGCAAAGCGACAAGGACCCGAAGCAAGACGCACTGCGGATGGACGCATTGCAGGCAAGCACCGCTTACGCGATGTCGCCGTGCGACGACACCATGAAGGCGAACCTGAGGGCGGCTACGGAGGCCTATGCGCGGGGCTGGGTGAAGATCTACGATTGCCCAAATCCGAGAATGGGCATGTTCTGCAGTGAAGAGAAGCGCGATCGGGCGAACGCCGCGTATTCCACGCCGCTGGACGTTCGCGTCAAGGCGCAGCTGGCCGAGGCGTTCAAACAAAAGGGCATCGTCAAGGAAGACTTCCCGGAGGATATCCGCGACGTCGTTCTCTGGTTCACCGGGCCCGGTATGTTGTTTGATCCGTCTCCGGTGTGCCTGCCACGGCAGCAGGCATCGGCGAGCTTCAAATGAGCCGCGCCTGGTTCATCGTCTGGGCGCTTGTCATCTGGCAGGTCGCCGCCTGGGCATTCGCTCCGCAGAAGACAGCCCAGCAACCAGCAGCACCGGTCGATGGTCCGGGTTATGGCTCCAACGAAGAGATCTTCGTGGACGGTCGCGCAGGCTTGCGCCGCGAGACCGCTCTGGCGTTCGAGCGCCCTTATGGATCGCGTTGCGCGGGAGAGGGGCGGAAGCAATTCGTCGCCCATATCGACTACTACTATTATCGTCGTCAGAACGATATGGAACACTACCCCAAGATTTTCGGGAAAGCCGGGGCAGACTACATCGCCAAGCAATGGTCGACCGGAGACGACAAGCGCTTCGAACGCCTGACGCAGGAAGCCTACGCGCAAGGCTATCTTGCCCTATCGGATTTCGGTGACGTCGGGCGCAAACTGGCGGAAGCCGTTGTCAGGGGCGAGCGCGTCACCGCGCATTCCTGCGCAAGCTGATGGTCCACGGAGACTCTCGGTGAAGCCTCTCAGCACCGAGAATCCCGCTCTCTCAGACCGGAAGCGGGATCAGGGCGGCAGCTTCGCGATCATGCGCGTCCTCGCTTGCGGCGAGACCCTGCGCGACGCCGACCCGATCGGCCTCGGGCCGGTTCTGGCTCATCTTGCGCTTGCCCTCGAACCGCACCACGGGAATGCGTACACCGACGATCCCGCGCAATTGCGCGGCGATGAAATCGGCGGGGGCGTCACTGACGGCCCACGGCTTGGCGCGTGCGCCCTCGTGCCTGTTCGTCAGCCGCGTCACGGCGTCGAGCAGGCGCTCCGGCTCCTGGAAGAATTCGACCGGGCCGTAGGCATGCACCGCGACGT
Source organism: Bradyrhizobium sp. P3_C3 (assembly GCF_056402655.1). Taxonomy (NCBI): domain Bacteria; kingdom Pseudomonadati; phylum Pseudomonadota; class Alphaproteobacteria; order Hyphomicrobiales; family Nitrobacteraceae; genus Bradyrhizobium; species Bradyrhizobium sp. P3_C3. The sequence continues at coordinate 125,683 of NZ_JBFUGY010000024.1, forward strand.
AATTCCAGGTCGGCACGACCTTGCCGGTCTCCTGCTTGGTCGCATACCAGGACGGCGTCACATAGGCGTCGGGGCCGTTGAAGATGGCGAGCGCATCGCCGATCGGCGGCAGCTTCCATTGCGGGTTGGCCTTCGCGACATGCCCATAGAGCACGCCGTGCTCGCCTTCGCTCTCGTCGAGGAAGAGCGGCAGGGGCGTGGCGACCGGGCCCTCGGCGGTGGCCGTCACCAGGCTGGCGAGGCGCGCACCGCGGATAGTCGCGCGGATGTTCTCGATGTCGTCGTCGTTGAAGGCGGGCGGGATGTACATGGCGTGTCTCCGTTCTTGATGCGGAGATAGCCGGAATCTGGCCTATACGAAACGGCCAGTTATGTATGATTTCATCAGTCCAGTTCGACGGCGGCCTGGGCGAGGAGCTTGCAGCCTCTCTCGATCTGCGCGATCTCCAGCGCCGAATAGCCCATGACGAGACCGACGGTCTTCCGCGTCCGGCTTGGCGTCCGGCTTGGGCCGACCAGCAACGCCGAGACCGGATAGATGCCGACGCCTTTCGCGCGAGCCGCCTGGATCAATGCATCTTCGCGCTTCTGCGGCAGATCGTCGAGCCACGCCACCACGTGCAGGCCGGCCGCCGTGCCCTCGATCCGGACACGATCTCCGAACCGGCGGCGCAACGCGCCGATCAGTGCCTGCTGACGCTCGGCGTTGCGCCGGCGCACGCGCCTGACGTGGCTGTCATAGGCGCCGCTTTCGAGCATCGAAGCGAGAGCGTGCTGTTCGATCAGCGGCGTGTGCCGGTCCATGATCTGCTTGGCGGCTGCGAACGGGGATCGCAGCCCGGCGGGCACGACCAAGTAGCCGATCCGCAAGGTCGGGGAGAGCGTCTTGGAGACGGTGCCGAGATAGATCACGTTGTCGTTGCCCTCCAGCGCGTGCAGCGGCGGGATCGGCCTGGTGTCGTAGCGATACTCGCTGTCGTAATCGTCCTCGATCACGTAGGCGTCGTGCTTGCGTGCCCAGGCCAGCAATTGGTGCCGGCGTCCGATCGGCATGACGCCGCCGAGCGGATATTGATGCGACGGCGTCACATAGGCGAGCCGGGCCTCGATGCCGTCGAGCCGCGCTGTCTCAAGTCCGTCCGCGTCAACGGGGATCGGCACCGTCTCGGCGCCCGTCGCCGCGAGCGTGTGCCGCGCCATCTGGTAGCCGGGATCCTCCATCACGAAGCGGTCGCCGGCGTCGAGCAGGAGGCGCGCGCAGATGTCGAGCCCCTGCTGCGAGCCGTTCACGACAATGATCTGATCGACCTCGCAGCGGACGCTTCGCGATCGCCACAGATAGCCCTGAAGCGCGGTCCGCAGCCGCAGCGCGCCGCAGGGGTCGTCATAGGCCAGCCGCTCGGGCTTGCGCACCATCGCCGCCGTCACGGCCTTCTTCCATGCCAGCACCGGGAAATCCGACGGCGAGAGCTCGCCATAGCGGAAGTTGGCGATGAGCCCGCGCGGCGGCTCGGTCCAGCGCGGCGGGTCCGACCGCAGCCGCTCGCCGAAGGCCGACAGAAGCGGCTTGCGCGCCGAGGGCCGCGATGCGGCGCGCGCGCGTCCGCGTTCGACGACGGCGCGGGCAACGCGCGGCCGCGCGCCATGGCGTGTCTCGATAAAACCTTCGGCGGCGAGCTGTTCATAGG